>JAKFXJ010000251.1 GCA_021731425.1 Limnohabitans sp.
GCGTCCGGGTCACCACTGGCCAGCAGGCGCACGGCAGCGGCATAGACCTCGAACAAAGCGGGGTGCGGGTCGTCGCGGGCCGTCAGGCGCATCAGCAGTTCGTTGAGGTAATAACCCGACAGCAACGCCTCGCCAGTGGGCATAACGTGGCCGCCCACCCATTCAGCCGACTTGAGGGTCCGGATGTCGCCATCGCCACCAAAGGCCAGCGACAAAGGCTGCAGCGGCAAAAGAACCGGGCGGAAACTGGATGTGGGCCGCTTTGCCCCCTTGGCCACCAAAGCCACCCGACCATGGTGGCGGGTGAAGACCTCCAGAATCAGGCTGGTTTCGCTCCAGTCGTAGCGGTGCAGCACATAGGCTGGCTCGTCTGCGATCCGCTTGGAGGCCATTAGCGCGAGGGCTTACTCGTAGCCGAAGCTGCGCACGCGGGCTTCGTCGTCGGCCCAACCCGAACGCACCTTGACCCACAGCTCGATGAACACCTTGGCGTCCAGCAGCTTTTCCAGCTCGACGCGGGTTTCGGTGCCGATGCGCTTGAGCTTTTCGCCCTTGTCACCGATCACCATGGCTTTGTGGCCTTCACGCTCCACCACGATGGTGGCGGCAATGCGCAGCATGCGTTTGGCAGTGCGACCGGCTTCTTCTTCGAACTTGTCGATCACCACCGTCGAGGTGTAGGGCAGCTCGTCACCCGTCAGGCGAAAGAGCTTTTCGCGCACCATTTCGCTGGCCAGGAACTTCTCGCTGCGGTCGGTGAGTTCATCTTCGGCGTGCCACCAAGGCTGCTCGGGCAGATATTTCTCGCAAATGCCCAGCAGGCGTTCGATGTCTTTGGGCTGCTTGGCTGACATGGGCACAAACTCGGCGAAGGCGTGGCGCTCTTGCATGCTTTGCAGCCAGGGCGCGATGTCGCCACGGCGGTGCACGTTGTCGAGTTTGTTGGCCACGAGCAAAACCGGAATGCCGGGCTTGAGCAGGGCCAGCACTTTGGCGTCTGCCGTGGTGAAGCTGCCCGCTTCGACCACAAACAGCACCAGGTCCACATCACTCACCGCGCCGACCACGGTTTTGTTGAGCGACTTGTTGAGCGCCGTGCCGTGGATGGTCTGGAAACCTGGGGTGTCGACAAACACATACTGTGCTGCGCCCTGGGTGCGGATGCCGGTGATGCGGTGGCGCGTGGTTTGCGCCTTACGCGAGGTGATGCTGATCTTTTGGCCCACCAAAGCGTTGAGCAAGGTGGACTTGCCCACGTTGGGCTTGCCCACAATGGCCACCAAGCCGCAGCGCTGGCCTTCCACCGGCTCAGGAGCTGGAGCAGCAGCAACCGGAGGCAAAGCCGCGTTTTCGGATGCGTCGCGTGGCTGAATGGTCACGCCCGCGATTTGCACAGGGCGGCGCATGGTCTGCTCTTGAGCGGTGCGCCCCGAGTCGTTGGTTTTTTTGTCGGTGCTCATGCGGCGCTTTCAGATTTCAGGGTCTGCAGCATGGCGGCTGCCGCTGCTTGTTCAGCTGCACGACGCGATGCGCCCGAGCCTTGTTGGGTTTGGCGCAATTCGGTCACTTCGCAAGAGACCTCGAATTGCTGGCGGTGCGCCGCGCCGGAGGTGCCGACCACGGTGTATTTGGGCAGCGCGAGCTTGCGCCCTTGCAGCCACTCTTGCAATTCGGTCTTGGGGTCTTTGCCCACGGCCTGCATGTCGGGTTTGATGTCGACCTGTGCAAACAAGCGTTCGACCAAGGCTTGTGCATCCTTGTAGCCACCGTCCAAGTAAACCGCGCCAATGATGGCTTCAAGCGCATCGGCGAGGATCGACGGGCGGTTTTGACCACCCGAGCGCATCTCACCCTCGCCCAGCCTCATCACGGCTGGTAAATCCAGAGTTTTGGCCAGTTGGTGCAGCGTGTCTTGCTTGACCAGGTTGGCCCGCACGCGCGACAAATCGCCCTCGGGCAAATTGGCCAGTTGGGTGTAGAGCAAATGCGCGACCGAGAGGTTCAGCACCGAATCGCCCAAAAACTCTAGACGCTCATTGTGGTCGGCACTGAAGCTGCGGTGCGTGACCGCTTGCTGCAGCAAAGCTTGCTGGCGGAAGGCGTAACCCAGCCGGACTTGCAATTCGGACAGGACGGGGGAAGTAGCCACGCCCACCTCAGTCAAAAGCGCCAATGCGCTTGAGATCACCAAAGTTCATCCACACAAAGAAGGCTTTGCCCACGATGTTGCCGTCCGGTACAAAACCAAAATAGCGCGAATCTAGGGAATTGTCGCGGTTGTCACCCATCATGAAGTAGTGGCCTGCGGGCACCTTGCAGGTCACGCCTTCGACGGTGTAATTGCAGTTCTCGCGACCAGCAAACTGGTCAGCGCCAGGCACAAAGGCCGGGCGGTCATCGTCCTGCAGCGTTTGGTGAGGCTTGGCGCCGAGGCTTTCGCGGCGGTGCTTGTGGTAGCGCATGGTGGACTCGTCAAAAAAGTCCGGCAGCACTTCGGTCGGAACAGCCTTGCCGTTGATGGTCAGGCTTTTGTTCAAGTAAGCCACCTCATCCCCGGGCAAACCGACCACGCGCTTGATGTAGTCAACGCTGGGCTTGGGTGGGTAACGGAACACCATCACATCACCGCGTTGTACGGGCGTGCCTTCGGTGATCTTGGTGTTGGCCACGGGCAAGCGAATGCCGTAATGGAATTTGTTCACCAAAATCAGGTCGCCAATGTGCAGGGTCGGGATCATGGAGCCCGAGGGGATCTTGAAGGGCTCGAACAAAAACGAGCGCAGCACAAACACCACCACAATGACTGGGAAGAGACCCGCCGTCCAGTCCAGCCACCACGGCTGCATGAGCAGCTTTTCACGGCTTTCGCGGATGTCGGTGTCCACCTTGTCGATGCCCATTTTGGACAACTCGGCACGGCGCTGGGCGGTTTCGGTTTCGAGCAGGGCAACCGCCTTGAGACGCTGCGGCAAAAACACGAAGCGCTCAGCCAGCCAATAGATGCCGGTGACCACCGTGGCCAAGAGCAGGAGCAGCGCAAAGTTGCCCTCGATGAAGCCGAGGTACCAAGCACCGGCGTAACCCACAAAAGAGGCCAACACCAAAGACGTTAAAAACTGCATCAATCTTCCACCTGCAAAATCGCCAAGAACGCCTCTTGGGGCACCTCGACCGAGCCAATTTGTTTCATGCGCTTTTTACCCGCTTTTTGCTTTTCCAGCAGTTTGCGTTTGCGCGAAATATCACCACCGTAACACTTGGCCAGCACGTTTTTGCGCAAGGCCTTGATGCTTTCACGGGCAATGATGTTGGCACCAATGGCCGCTTGGATCGCCACATCGAACATCTGGCGACTGATGATCTCGCGCATCTTGGCCACCACAGCGCGACCACGGTACTGTGACTGTGAACGGTGCACGATGATGGACAGCGCATCGACTTTCTCGCCGTTGAGCAAAATATCGACCTTCACCACATCAGATGCGCGGAATTCCTTGAACTCGTAGTCCATCGAGGCATAACCCCGGCTGACCGATTTAAGTTTGTCAAAAAAGTCCAGAACGATCTCGCCCAAAGGCATTTCGTAGGTCAGCATGACCTGACGGCCGTGATAGGCCATGTTCATCTGCACACCGCGTTTTTGGTTGGCCAGCGTCATGACGGGGCCCACATAGTCCTGCGGCATGTA
>JAKFXJ010000383.1 GCA_021731425.1 Limnohabitans sp.
ACGCACCACGGTGTGCAGCGACTGGTAGCCGTTGGCTTTGGGCTTGGCAATGTAGTCGTCAAACTCCTCGGCAATAGGCACAAAGTGTTCGTGCACCCAGCTGAGCGCCTGGTAACAATCGGCCACGCCCGGCACCACCACTCGCAGCGCCCGAATGTCGAACACGCGCTCAAAAGGCAGCGACTTGCCGCGCATTTTGCGCACGATGCTGTAAATGTGTTTTGGGCGCCCATCGACCACTGCCGCAATGCCCTGCTCGGACAAAGCCTGCTGCAAGCGCCCGCGCAGATCCACCATGTAACGCTCGCGCTCGGTGCGTTTTTCGTCCAGCAAGCGGGCAATGTCTTTGTAGGTCGCAGGCTCCAGAAAACGGAAGGACAGGTCTTCCATCTCCCATTTGATCTGCCAAATGCCCAAACGGTTGGCCAAAGGCGCGAACACCTGCAAAGACTCGCTGGCCAACACTGGGGGCACGGGCAGCTTGGTGGCCGCGTAATGGCGCAGGGTTTGCAAACGCGAGGCCAAGCGCAGCATGACCACGCGCAAATCGCGGCTGAAAGCAAGCAGCATCTTGCGCACGTTTTCGGTCTGGATGCGCGGGCTCAACGGCGTGTTGTCAGGGCCATGGGTGCCCGATTCGGCCGCACGCGAAAGGCGCTGCACATGCACCAGCTGGTTGGTCTGCATGGCCAGTTGCGCCAGCTCAGGGCCAAAGGCCTTGGCCATCACCTCTTCGGGTTTGTTCAGGTGCGGGCAGGCGTACACCAGGTAACTGGCCGCCTGCATGGCCACCGACCCACCAATGCCCGCCAAAATTTCGGCTACGGCATCGGCATGCGCCAGGATGTTTTCACCCGTGTCCAGCGTTTCTCCGGCAATGAGGGGTTCGGCAAATGCGCGGGCTTTGGCCAGGGTTTCGGTTTGTTCCGACCCTTGTGCTGTGGCCAGCACGACGGGCGGCAAATGGGGCGCGTGCAAACGGCCCGACGTCGACATCGGGCTGGCGGCGTGGCTGGAGGTGGGGCTGACCATGAACCTAGTCACCCAACAAAAATTGAGTCAACACCGCGATCTGATCGTCCCCTGTCACGGTGGGCGCGTGGCCACATCCCGGCCAAATGTCCAGCTGTGCACCGGGGCCACGCTGCGTCATCTCGGTGGCCGTTTCGGGCGTCAACAAATCAGATTCCTGCCCCCGTATCAAAAGGGTTTTGGCCTGAATCTGATCATACAAAGCCCACAACATGGCTTCGCCAGCGGCGGCGGCTTCGGGGGTCAAGGCCCGCACGGGCACCCCGATGGCCGGGTCGTAATGCAGGGTCAACTGGCCATCGGCGGTGGGGCGCGTCATGTGCGCTGACATTTCCCGCCAGACCTCGGGCAAAACTGGGCCAAAACCTTGAGACAGGGCCCACAAAGCGGCTGCAGCCTCATCGAGGTCGCGGTATTGGCCGTATTGCCCCACATAGGTTTGCATGCGCTGCACCGACGACCAGGTGATGGCCGGGCCCACATCGTTGAGCACCAATCGGCGAATGGGGCTCGGCAAGGGCAAACCCGGCTGTCCGGCCAACACCATGCCGATCAAGCCACCCATGCTGGTGCCCACCCAGTCGAGCGATTGCAGGGGTTTGTTAGCCCCCAGTTGCTGCTGAATCTGGCCCAGCATGGCCAGCATGTCGCTCGCGTATTGAGGAATTTGGTACTGGGCAGGATCGCTCAGCCATTCGCTGTGGCCTCGTCCCGCCACATCGGGGCAAATCACTTGAAGAGGCTCGGTGCTTTGTGCCACGAGGGCTTGGGCCAAGCGGTCAAAATCGCGGCCCTGACGGGTCAGGCCATGCACACACACCACCACACGGCGGGCACTCGCGTCGCCCCAACGCCAAAAGGCCATGCGGTGCTGGCCTTCGGGGTGCGGGCACGTCACCCATTCAAGCTGGGGGGATGGGACAGTGGGATTGGGGATCATGACAATCGGAAACAATCTAAAGAGGTGGCCCGTCAAACCGGGCTTAGGCGGCGCGATAATGGACTTTTGAACATCCTAATTCATCTTTCGGAGTAGAAAACATGTTGCAAGGTAAAACAGCACTGGTCACCGGTTCAACGAGCGGCATTGGACTGGGCATTGCCAAGGCTTTGGCCAAACAAGGCGCCAACATCGTGTTGAACGGTTTTGGCGATGCCGAAGGCCCACAATCCGAAATCGTTGCACTGGGCGTGAAAGTGGCTTACCACGGCGCCGACATGAGCAAAGCCTCTGAGATCGAGGCCATGATGAAATTCGCCGCCGACACCTTTGGGCGCGTCGACATTTTGGTCAACAACGCGGGCATTCAGCATGTGGCCAAGATCGAAGACTTCCCCATCGAGCGCTGGGACGCCATCATCGCCATCAACCTGAGCAGCGCCTTCCACGCCACACGCCTGGCACTGCCCGCCATGAAGGCCGCCAACTGGGGCCGCATCATCAACGTCGCGTCCATCCATGGCCTGGTCGGCTCGGCCGAAAAGTCGGCCTATGTGGCCGCCAAGCACGGCGTGGTGGGCCTGACCAAGGTCACCGCGCTCGAAAACGCCACCACCGGCGTGACCTGCAACGCCATTTGCCCCGGCTGGGTGCTGACACCGCTGGTGCAAAAACAGGTGGACGCCAAGGCCGTGGCCATGGGCTTGTCCAACGAAGAAGCCAAAAAACAGCTGCTGCAAGAGAAAGAGCCCTCCATGCAATTCACCACCCCAGAAGAGCTGGGCGAGCTGGCGGTGTTCTTCTGCTCGGCCGCAGGCAACAACGTGCGCGGCGTGGCGTGGAACATGGACGGCGGCTGGACAGCCCAATAAACAAGATGAGCTCTTCTCAACGCTTGGACAAAATCGTCATCGTGGACGATGACGCACGCATTCGTGACCTGTTGCGCCGATTCTTATCGCAGGAGGGCTTTGACGTGCTGCTGGCCGAAGACGGCCGCGCACTCGATCGCATCTTGCAGCGCGAAACCATCGACATGCTGGTGCTCGACCTGATGCTGCCGGGCGAAGACGGCCTGACCATTTGCAAGCGTTTGCGGGCCAGCGGCGTGAAAACCCCTGTGATCATGTTGACCGCCAAAGGTGAAGATGTGGACCGCATCAACGGTCTGGAGATCGGGGCCGACGACTACTTGGGCAAACCCTTCAACCCCCGTGAATTGCTGGCCCGCATCCATGCAGTGCTCCGACGCAGACCCGTCAGCGAACTGCCAGGCTCCCCCTCGACCGACGAAGAGGTCATCACCTTTGGCCACTTCAAGCTCGACTTGGGCGACAGATCACTGAGCAAAAACGGCGTCGACATGCCGCTGACCACCGGCGAATTTGCCATGCTCAAGGCCTTGGCCAGACACCCCCGGCAATCGCTCACCCGCGACAAATTGGCCCAACTGGCACGCGGTCGCGAGTTCGAACCCTTTGACCGCAGCCTGGATGTGCAAATTTCCCGTCTGCGCAAAATGATTGAAGTCGACCCGGCTTCGCCCAAAATCATCCAAACCGTCTGGGGTGTGGGTTACGTCTTTGTGCCCGATGGACAACCGTGAAACCCGCGCCCACTGCACCGGATGAGGTCACGGCCAAAGCTTCGGATGGCCCTCTCGTCAAACTGAGCCTGTTTTGGCGCACGTTCATTTTGT
>JAKFXJ010000031.1 GCA_021731425.1 Limnohabitans sp.
TCACAACAGTGCTGCGGGTCATTTGTTGGGCAAGGGGCAGGAACTGGAAGCCGCCGACTGGTTGCCCAAGCTGCAAGCGCTGGAAACCGATGCGCATGCGCAGCGCTTGTCGGTGCAGTTGGTGCCCGCGAGTGAAGACGTGCCGGTAACGGTCTGGCATCGGCCCGCCCGCACGACCGAACTGATCGACGCGCTGGTCTGCACCGCCCGCATCGACAATTCGTGGACGATTGCGAGCTTCTCGCGCCTGACGCGTGACCTGTCTTCGCAGCCTTTGGCGCAAATGAGCCTGCACATGACCACACCGCGCCCGGCCGATGACGAACCGCCCGAAGACGCACAGACCCTGCCCACCCCTGTAACCCCTGTGGGTTCTTTGGCCCCGTGGCACGGCTTTGCCAAAGGCCCAACTGCAGGCAACTTCTTGCACGACCAGCTCGAGTGGTTGGCGGCCGATGGTTTTGTGCTCGACGCACCCAGGGCTGAGCGCCTGAAAATGCGCTGCGAAAACGCAGGCTACAAAGCCCAAGCCGATGTGGTGGTGCAGTGGCTCACCCGTGTGGTGGCGCAGCCCCTGCGTGGGCCAGGTAGCCCGCTGAACGCGCTGGGCACCTTGCTGCCCGAGATGGAATTCTGGCTGCCTGCCGAGCGGCTGCACGCCCGCGAGGTGGACGCCCTGTGCCAGCAGAACTTGCTGCCCGGCGTGAGCCGCCCGCAACTGCCCGACGCGCAGCTGCACGGCATGCTGATGGGCTTTGCCGACTTGGTGTTCGAGCACGAAGGGCGTTACTGGGTGCTCGACTACAAATCCAACCACCTGGGTGCCGATGACGCGGCCTACACCGCGCAGGCGCTCGATGCCGCCATGGCCCACCACCGCTACGAGGTGCAGGCCGCGCTCTACATGCTGGCGTTGCACCGCTTGCTGCGCAGCCGACTGGGCGACGCCTACAACCCGGCGCAGCAACTGGGCGGCGCGGTGTACCTGTTTTTGCGCGGCATCGATGGGCCTGCGGGTGGCTGCTGCACCTTGCCTGCGCCGATCGAATTGCTCGATGGCCTGGACGCCATGTTGAATGACGAGGTGGTGTCATGAGCTTGCGCAAGACAACCCGCCTGACAGCCGTACCCACCACGCAAATGGATTGGCTGAGCGACTTGCCCGCCCAAGGCCTGAGCGCTGCGCAAACGCTGCAATGGCTGCAGCTGTGGACCGAGCAAGGCCTGCTGCGCCACATCGACAGTGCCCTTGCAGCGCAATTGCTGCGGCTCGATGGCCAAGCCAGCCCCGCGCTGCTGGTGGCGGCGGCCTTGCTCGCGCAAATGGAAGGGCGTGGCCACACCTGCCTGCCTTTGGCCGACCTGTGTGCACCGCCTGTGGCTCTGCTGGGCTGGCCCGCTGTGGCAGTGGAGGGGCCGCAAGGCTTGCGTGCGCTTTGGGCGCACCTGCCAGCCACGCTGGCTGACTGGCAAGCCGCTTTGCAAAGCAACACATCCCGAGCCTGTTCGCGTCTGAGCGATGCACCCGACCAAGGCCAGCCGCTGGTGCTGGGCGGCACGGCCCATGCCCCGCTCTTGTACCTGCGCCGCTATGCAGGCTATGAAAAGCGTGTGGGCCAAGGCCTGCTGCAACGGGCCAGCGAACCCTTACCCGTGCCCGAAGCGGCAGCCCGCCAATGGCTGGACCGTTTCTTTGTGCCCAGTGCCGAAGCATCTGCCGATACCGATTGGCAAAAGGTGGCCTGCGCCGTGGCGCTGCGTGCGCGTCTGTCGGTCATCACGGGCGGGCCGGGCACGGGCAAGACCTACACCGCAGCCCGCCTGTTGGCTTTGCTGCTGGCACTGCACGAGGGCGACAGCCCGCTGCGTGTAGCGCTGGCCGCGCCCACGGGCAAGGCGGCGGCGCGGCTCAAGCAATCCATCGACAACGCACTGACCAGTCTGCAAGATCAGGTGCCAGAGGGCAGCGGTTTGGACTTGAACACGCTGATCGCCCGCATGGGCCCGGCCCGCACCTTGCATTCGTTGCTGGGTGCACGGCCCGACACGCGCCAGTTCAGGCACCACGCGGCCAACCCGCTCGATGTGGATGTGCTGATCGTGGACGAAGCCTCGATGGTGCATTTGGAAATGATGGATGCACTCTTGCAAGCCTTGCCGTCCACATCGCGCCTTGTGCTGCTGGGCGACAAGGACCAGCTGGCCTCGGTGGAAGCGGGCGCGGTGCTGGGCGACCTGTGCCGCGACGCCGCCGCAGGCCGCTACAGCGCGGACACTGCACAGTTTGTGCAGGCCGTGGCCGGGCAGACCTTGCCTGCCGAGTACCAGTCTCCGGGCGCTGCCCCTGCGCTTGCGCAACAAACCGTGATGCTGCGCCACAGTCGCCGCTTTAAAGGCGCCATCGGCCAATTGGCCTTGGCCGTGAATCGGGGCGACGCTGATGCCGCCCGCGCCGCATTTGACTCTGCTGTGGGCGCAGTGCCATCACCGGGGTCTATTTCGGCGCTGCTGGCCCTGCAACCCACGACCCCCCAAGTGGTCTGCGATTTGGCCTTGGGCGCACATGGCCAGCCGTCTTACGCCGACTACCTGCGCCTCATGCAACGGCAGCTAGAAGGGCAGGGCACCGACACACACAGCGCTTGGGTGCGCAGCGTGCTCCAAGCGTTCGAGCGCTTTCGGATTTTGTGCGCGGTGCATCAGGGCGATTGGGGGACCCAAGGGCTCAATGCCGCCGTGCAAAAAGCCTTGGCCGATGACGACCTGCTCAAAGTCACAGGCGAATGGTTTGCTGGGCGGCCCGTCATGGTCACGCTCAACGATGCGCAGCTGGGCGTGTTCAACGGCGACGTGGGTGTGGTCTTGCCCAACCACGAAGGCAAGCTCAAAGTCTGGTTCCTCGACGGCGAGGCGCTGCGCTCGGTGAGTGTGATGCGCCTGGCGCAGGTCGAAACCGCCTTTGTGATGACGGTGCACAAAAGCCAAGGCTCAGAGTTCGAGCACACCGCGCTGGTGCTGCCGCCGGGTGGTGCCGAAGTGTTGTCCCGCGAGCTGGTCTACACCGGCATCACCCGAGCGCGTGAGCAATTCACCTTGCTGGAGGCCGAGGCGGGTTTGCTCGAGGCGGCGATGGCCCGTCCCAGCGTGCGGGCCAGTGGCTTGGCGCAGGGCTGGTCACAGGACGGGTCAAGCGACTGAGAGGCAACAGCCGCTCGAAATGTGCCGATGAACCATAAACGGCCAGGGGCATCAACTGGCATAGCCCTCACACGCGCCTGCATTGGCTTTGCGGCGGCATTCGCGCAACAGGCGTTTGTCGCGTTCGGCTTTGCTCTCGCCCGATCCCGTGTTGCCTGGCGCTTTGGGCGCTTTGCTCTGTTTGGGTTTTTGGGCCTTGGCCGGTTTGTCAGCGGCCGTGACGGCGGTGAAGTTGTCTGTGGCTTGGCTGGCGGCTGGCATGGTCAGCCAGCAAAGCCCCAAGCCCACGCTGGCGAGCGTGCGCATCCAATGCCCTGTGTTCATGGCGGTCTCCCTGTCTGTTGTTGTGCCGTTCATCATAGGCAAGTGCAGAACTTGTGCAAGGGGTGACAGCTGCTGGGCTGACCAGCCGTTACGATGGGTGCATGAACAAAAACACCGCTCCTTTCATGCGCCAGGCCGTCATGGACCT
>JAKFXJ010000148.1 GCA_021731425.1 Limnohabitans sp.
GTGCAGGACAATGCGGGCATGACAGCCCCAGCGCTACAGCGCCTGATCCCCACATTCAAAGCACGCACACTGGCCTGGTGGCTGGCGGTGGAAAACGCCATGCCCGGCGGGCGAGGCCGCCGCAGCCTGTGGGTTGCATTGATCGCGCTGGTCATGGCGGTGCTGGTGACCTTGGTCTGGTTGGCCGGGCGTTACGAAGCCAGCCAATTGCAGGCCGAATTGGAACGCGACACCGCCAACGCGGTCAGTGATTTGCGCACCCAACTCTCGCGCCATGTTCAAGCGCTGCAGGGCCTGCAATCGAGCCTGCCGTCCGAAGCCTTTTGGTCGCTGGAAGCGCAAGCCCTTTTGCGCGAGAACCGCGACATGCTACGCATCGAGTGGCGCGACACCACACTGAACCTCAAGCAATCCGCCGACTCCACCTTGCGCAGCCCGGTGTTTGAACGCGTGCGCCGCACCGAAACCCTGAGCGAAACCCAACAAGCCTGCCAGCGTGCACAACGCAGCAGTGGGCCCAACTATTCCCGCTCTTATTACCTGCCACAAACCGATGGTTTGGGCATCGAGGTGATGGACATGTGTTTGCCCAACACCCAAGGCGGCGTGCTGCTGGGCTACACGGTGGTGACGTATGGCTTGCAAGAGCTCCTTGGCGCCCGCCTGGGCGAGAGCTTTGGTCGCCGCAACGAAATCTCTTTCACCGAACCCGACGGCACCCGCCTGGCCATCTCGGGCACCCAAAGCCGGGGCTTGAGGGTGTTCACCGCCCAGCAGCTGGTGGACTTGCCGGGCAACACCCTGGTGCTGCGCATGGACGGCCGCCGGGGCGAGCCCGACCTGTTCCCCAACGTGCTGACCGCCTTGGTGACCGGCATGTCGATTGCCTTGGTCACGGTGATGGTCTTGCTGGCCAAAGACTCGCGCCGTCGCCTGAAAGCCGAAAACGATTTGGCCGAGGCACTGGCCTTTCGCAAGGCCATGGAAGACTCGCTGGTGACCGGTCTGCGTGCCCGCGATCTGGAAGGGCGCATCACCTACGTGAACCCGGCCTTTTGCCAAATGGTGGGGCTGACGTCGGAACAACTCACGGGCAAGCTGGCCCCCATGCCCTATTGGCCACCGGAAATGGTGGACGAATACAAGCAGCGCCAGGCCATCCGGCTGGCGGGCAACGCCCCGCCACGCGAAGGCTTCGAGTCGGTCTTTATGCGGGCGGACGGCACGCGGTTTGAGGTGCTCATCATCGAAGCACCGCTCATCAGTGGCCAAGGCCAACAAACCGGCTGGATGGGCGCGGTGATCGACATCAGCGAACAACGGCGCATCGAAGAACTCTCGCGGGCCAGCCAAGAACGCCTGCAGGCCACCGCCCGACTGGCCACCGTGGGCGAGATGGCCTCCTTGCTCAGCCACGAGCTGAACCAACCGCTGGCCGCCATTGCCAGCTATGCCAATGGCTCGCTCAACCTGCTCAAAGACCCCGCCGCCGTACCGCAAACCCTGGACGATGTGCACATGGCCCTGCGCCGCATTGCCGAGCAGGCCGGGCGGGCGGGCAAGGTCATCAACAGCGTGCACGACTTTGTGCGCCGCCGCGACCAAGCCCGCGAAGCGGTGGCGCCTGTGGCCCTGCTCGACGCCATTGCCCCGCTGGTCAACCTGCAAGCCCGCAAACTGCAGGTCAAGGTGCACACCCGCATCGACCCCAAACTGCCCCCGGTCTTGTGTGACCGCACCATGGTCGAGCAGGTGCTGCTGAACCTGGCCCGCAACGGCATGCAGGCCATGGACCAACCCGGCAGCAACGAACGGGTACTGGTGCTGCAGGTGCGGCGTGCCGCATCGAACGCCGAACACGGCTGGGTGGAGTTCTCAGTCAGTGACGTGGGTGTGGGCATTGGCGAAGACGTGGCCGGGCAACTGTTCACGCCGTTTTTCACCACCAAGGCCGAAGGCATGGGCCTGGGCCTGAGCCTGTGCCGCACGGTGGTCGAGCAACACGGCGGTCACCTGAGTTTTGAACCCCTGACGCCCCGGGGCACGGTCTTTCGCTTCACCTTGCCCGCTGTGCTTTTGGATAAGATCACCGCATGAATTTCACCGACACGCCCACCGTTTTCATTGTGGATGACGACGCCAGCGTGCGCGAGGGCATGGCCTGGTTGCTGCGCACGCGGCGCTTGCTCAGCGAGTCTTTTGACAGCGCCGAAGCTTTCTTGGCCATGGTGCAGGGCCACAGTGCAGGTGACGGCGCCGCTTGGCAACCCGACCCGGCCCTGCTGCAGCAATCGGCCTGCATCTTGCTGGACGTGCGCATGCCCGGCATGAGCGGCTTGGCCTTGTTTGAGCAACTGCTGGCCAAAGGCATAGCGCAAGCCTGGCCCGTGATTTTTTTGACCGGTCACGCCGATGTGCCCACCGCGGTGGACAGTGTCAAACGCGGAGCTTTTGATTTTTGTGAAAAGCCTTTTTCAGACAACGCCCTGGTCGACCGGGTGGAGCAGGCCCTGGCATTGTCGCAAGAGCGTTTGCTGGCCCGAAAAACCCAGCAGCGCCTGCAATCGCGCCTGCTGGAGCTGACCGAGCGCGAGCGCGATGTGATGCGCCTGGTGGTGGAAGGCCTGCCCAACAAACTGATCGCCGACCAGCTCGACATCAGCGTGCGCACGGTGGAAGTGCACCGCGCCCGTGTGTTCGACAAGATGGAAGTGAAATCGGCGGTAGAACTGGCCAACTTGATGCGGCAACTGGCATGAACACACCCGGGCAAACCAACCTGCGCCGCAGCTGCTTGCTCAGCGGTCTGGGTGCTGCCCTCTTGCTGGCGGGCTGCTCATCGCCCCCGGCCAAACGCCCTGCGCCCCCAAGTGGTGTGCCCGCCAACCCTGCTGCATCGCGCCGGGGGCCACCGGGCCCCTACAACAGCGTGCGCAACGATGTGACCATGGTCGCGCTGTCTTTGCTCGACACGCCCTATGCCTGGGGCGGCCGTGGCCCGGCCACGGGCTTTGACTGCTCAGGCCTGGTGGCCCATGTGATGCGCGAAGGGGGCGGCTTGCGAGTGAAAGGCTCGGCGGCCGACCTGGGCCGCCTGTCCCGCCCCATCGACCGGGCCGACTTGCAGCCGGGCGATCTGGTGTTTTTCAACACGCTGGGCGCACGCCACTCGCATGTGGGTGTGTACGTGGGCGACGGCCGTTTTGTGCACGCCAGCAACCCGCGCACCGGAGTGCGCATCGACGCACTCAGCAGCACCTATTACGCGCAGCGCTTTGAAGGCGCACACACCCTGCTGGACTGACCGCCTCAGCGGCGGCTGTCGTCAGGTGTTGCTTGGTTTGTAGGGGCTTCTTTTGGCGCTGGTGTTGGGGCTGCCTCGCTCAATGCAGCGCCCGGGGCATGTGGGCTGGCCTCGTTGGGGGCTTGTTCAGGCGATGCCGGGGCCTGTCGCAATTCACCTTTGCTGCGGCCGGAAAACATGGTCCACCAGACAATCACAATGAAGATACACAAGGCCAGCAAAGCTTCCAGCAAAATCAGACCCATGCAAAAACCCCGTTTCTTGACCCGCCGCCCGTTGCGGGTCGGCTTCTTGATGGCCGCGATTGTAGGCATGCTGGCCGCCTGCTCGATCGCCCCCGTGGTGCAAACCACGCCCACCTCAAA
>JAKFXJ010000351.1 GCA_021731425.1 Limnohabitans sp.
CAAAATGGACCGGGTCACCACAGAAGCTGCCGAAATGTGCACATGATCGGCCAGCGTCAAGTGCCCCAAAACCACCGCCCCACCGCCCACCGTGCAATGGGCACCAATGCGTGCACTGCCCGCGACACCCACACAACCGGCCATGGCCGTGTGGGCACCGATGTGGACGTTGTGGCCAATCTGGATCAGGTTGTCGAGCTTGACCCCGTTTTCAATGACCGTGTCTTCAAGTGCGCCCCGGTCAATACAGGTGTTTGCGCCGATTTCCACATCGTCGCCAATGCGCACGGCGCCCAGCTGTTCAATCTTTTCCCATTGGCCTTTGTGCTGAGCAAAACCAAAACCATCGGCCCCCACCACCACGCCCGAGTGTAAGATGCATCGCTCTCCCACCACGCAGCCTTCAGACACAGTCACGCGCGACTTGAGGACCGTGCCTGCGCCGACCTTGGCACCTCGCTCGAGCACACACAAAGGGCCAATGACCGCATCCTCGGCCACCCAAGCGAGCGGATCGATCACCGCGGAGGGGTGGATTCGAGGCCCCGCCTTGGGTTGATGGGTCTGCTTCCACAAACGGGTCAGACGCGCAAAATACAGGTAAGGGTCGTCGGTGACGATGGCCGATCGCCCCTGACTGGCCAAAGCTTCAAAAGCAGGCGCCACAATCACACAACCGGCTTGGCTGGTCTCGAGTTGGCTCTGGTATTTGGGATGGCTGAGAAAACTGATCTGGTCATGCCCGGCCGACTGCAAAGGGGCCAAGCCAGCAATGACCCAATCGGGGTCACCGCACAAACGCCCACCCAGCCGATCGACCAAAGAGGCAAGCGTCAAAGACACAGGATCAAACGCTTCAAATGCGCTTACTTGGCCACCGAGGCGTTGAGCACCTTGATGACTTTTTCGGTGATGTCGTGCTTGGGGTTGATGTAAACGGCTTCCTGAAAAATTACATCGTACTTTTCGGATTCAGCCACTTGCTTGACCGCGCGGTTGGCGCGTTCGACCACAATCTGCTGCTCTTCATTTTTGCGGGCGTTCAGGTCTTCCTGGAACTCGCGACGCTTGCGTTGAAACTCGCGGTCTTGATCGATCAGCTGCTTTTGGCGAGCGGTGCGCTGGGACTCGGCCAAGGTCGGCGCTTCGCGCTCAAACTTTTCGGAAGCCTGCTTGAGGCTGTTGCCGGTTTCCACCAATTCCTTTTCCCGGCGCGAGAACTCCTGCTCCAGTTTGGCCTGTGCTTGCTTGGCAGTTGCCGCCTCGCGGAAGATGCGTTCGGTGTTGACAAAACCCATCTTGAAGTCTTGAGCCTGAGCCAACCCGGTCACACAAGCCGCAGCGGCCAACACGGCCATGGAGATTTTTTGACGAATCGTGTTCATTAGAAGGAGGTTCCGATTTGGAATTGAAGTCGCTGGATTTTATCGCCTCTCTGCTGGCGTATCGGCATGGCGTAGGAAAACCGCAAAGGACCCATCGGCGAGATCCAACTCAGACCCACGCCCGCGGAGGCACGCAAAGCATCGGCAGAGACTTGCTGATTTTCGCCAAATGCGCTGCCTACGTCGGTAAAGCCGAACAACCTCAGGGTACGGTCATTTCCAGCACCTGGGAATGGCATCAACAACTCGGCGTTGAATACCAACTTTTTAGGTCCCCCGAGGTAAATCAAAGCGCTATTGGTGGAACTGTTGGGTTCTGAGGGTCCCAAAGTCGATTGCTCGAATCCACGAACGCTGCCCAAACCGCCCACATAGAAGTTCTTGAACAAGGGATAAGGCTGCCCCTTCAAGCCCTGCCCCCAGCCCAGATCCGTGTTGAACGCCAAAGTGTATTTCTTGCTGAGAGGGACATACTGCTGGAATTGGTAACTGGCCCGCACATAGCGCACGTCGCCTGCCACACTCATGTCAGCATTGACGCGCTGGAAGCTGCCACGGGTGGGCACCAAGGCACTGTCACGGCCATCCCGGGCCCAGCCCAAAGTCAATGGCAGCGCCGTGCTGGTGGTGCCAAATCTCTCGCCGTATGCGCGGTAAGCATCCGGCAAACCTGTGCCTTCACGGATTTCGGTTTGTTCAACATTGCCCCCCACAAAGACGGTGTCCCTTTCAGTCACAGGAACACCAAAACGCAAACCCGCGCCAGAGTTGATCAGCTGATAAGCATTCACGTCACCCAGATAAGGACGTGTGGTTCGCTGAAAGAGATCAACCGTTCTGGAGATGCCGTTTTTTGTGAAATAAGGGTCCGTGGTGCTCAACACCAAATTGCGGTTGAATTTGCTGGTGTTGACTTCCACCGCCAAATAGTTGCCTGAGCCAAATGCGTTCTCTTGGCGAATACCGAAACTCACCGCCACTTTTTCAGCAGAAGAAAAACCCGCTCCCAAAGAAATGCTGCCAGTGGGCTTTTCTGCCACAGTGAACAACAGATCCACTTGGTCAGGGGCGCCGGGCACCTCCTGCGTTTCAACGTTCACTTGGGTGAAAAACCCCAGACGGTCCACCCGGTCTCGGGACAAACGGATTTTGTCGCCATCGTACCAAGCCGCCTCAAACTGGCGGAATTCTCGGCGAATGACTTCGTCGCGCGTGCGGTCATTGCCCGCGACCTGAATTCGGCGCACATACGCCCGACGTGAAGGCTCGGCCTGCAGCACAAACTGCACCCGATTGTTGCTTCGGTCAATTTGGGGTTTGGCCTCGACTCGGGCAAAAGCAAAACCAAATTTGCCAAAATATTCGGTGAAGGCTTTGGTGGTTTCGGTCACAGTTTCGGCGTTGTAAGGCTTGCCCACGGCAATCTTGACCAGCGCCTTGAACTCGTCATCGCGGTTGAGGTAATCGCCTTCGAGTTTCACACCCGAGATCACAAAACGCTCACCCTCGGTGATGTTGATCGTGATCGCCATGTCCTGCTTGTTGGGCGACATGGCCACCTGGGTGGAATCGATGCGGAACTCCAGAAAACCCTGCGAGAGGTAATAGGAACGCAAGGCCTCCAGATCGGCGTTCAGCTTTGTGCGCGAATACCGGTCGGACTTGGTGTACCAACTCATCCAACCACCCGTGTCCAGATTGAATTGGTCGCGCAAAGTTGCGGCACTGAATGCCTTGTTGCCCACGATGTCTATCTGGGCGATTTTGGCAGGACCACCCTCGGTGATGGTGAATGTCAGATTGACCCGGTTGCGATCGACGGGTGTGGCCGTGGACACCACCTCGGCACCATAAAGACTTCGGCTGATGTATTGGCGCTTGAGTTCTTGTTCGGCCTTGTCTGCCAAGGCCTTGTCAAAAGGTCGTCCTTCAGACAATCCCACATCCTTGAGGGCCTTGACCAGCACATCCTTGTCAAATTCCTTGAGCCCAATGAACTCCACCGAAGCCACTGAGGGGCGCTCTTGCACCACCACCACCAGCACATCGCCCTGCGTCTCCAAGCGCACATCTTTGAACAAGCCCAAGGCGAACAAGGCACGAATGGCAGCAGCACCTTTGTCATCGGTGTAACGGTCTCCAACCCTCACTGGCAAAGACGCAAACACCGTTCCGGGCTCGATTCGCTGCAAACCTTCAACACGGATATCGCGCACCGTGAAGGGATCGACTGCCCAGGCAGGCAAGCTGAGCATGGCGCAGGCCAGC
>JAKFXJ010000158.1 GCA_021731425.1 Limnohabitans sp.
GAGCGCAACCTTGCCAAGGTTGAGGTCGCGAGTTCGAGCCTCGTTTCCCGCTCCAGACATTTGAAAGAGAACCCTTCTTTCAGCGACTTGTGAATCAACCGATCCACTTGTTCGTACAACCTGGTTTTGGCGCGATAGCAAAGCGGTTATGCAACGGATTGCAAATCCGTCGAGCCCAGTTCGACTCTGGGTCGCGCCTCCAAAGATTTCTTCAACGAAATCAACAAGACAGCCCACTCCACGTGGGCTTTTTTGTTTCTGGTCGAACCTGTGGTTTTGCAGGCCATGACCCACAGGCAGCGTGCTTTACATCAATTGACGCGCTAGAGTTTGCAACTGCGGGCCTATCTGCGTGATCAGCCATTCGCGGTTCAGTGCGCGGCCTTGGAAAGAACAATTCAGGGCAGCCGGTTCACCACGGTCAATACGACCCAGCGGCACTGCCACGGCCTGAACATCGGCATACACCTCCCCCACAGACACGCAACAGCCCTGGCGGGGGTACTCGGCCACATTGCGCAGCAGTTCGGCTTCATGACGCTCCCAGTCCTGGGGAACCATCAGTCGAAGCTGGTTGAACAGGGCCTCTCGTTCGGCCAGCGTGCACGACATGAGAAAAGCTCTGCCAATGGCGGTGCCCACCATGGAGTGCGAGGTCCCGACATCCAGTGGGTAGATGCGCTTGTTGTCAGAGCGAATGGCCTCGATGTAGACGATGTTGAATCGATCTCGGATGCCGATGGACACCGAGCCGCCAGTTTTGTGCGCTACCTCTAGCATCAAGGGGCGAGCACGTCGGCGGATGTTGAACAACTCCAGCATCGGGTGCGCCAATGAGATCACCGCCGAGCCCAGCCGGTATTTGCCTTGATGCTCATCTTGCGCCAGGTAACCCATGGTCACCAGGGTGTAGGTCAGGCGTGAGATGGTGGCTGCCGGTAGCTGCATTCGGCGTGCGAGTTCCCGATTACCCAGAACCGGTTCTTCAGGTGTGAAACAGCGCAGAAGCTCCATGCCTCTTGCCAGGGTGGTCGCGAACTGGCGGTCACCCGCATGCTCCAGCAGGCTTGCGGGTGCGCGGAAAGTGGGGTTGTAGGGTTTCATGGCATATGCTATATCGAAACAGATGCCAATATATCGAAATGCTGACGTGGCATCCAGCGCAGTGCGTCCTAACATTTCCCTCATGTCTTGAAAAAGACCTTCGATGGAGACAAAAATGCAAATCAACGATCTGCCCGTGCATGACATCCCGGCCCTCAGTGGCAACAATGCCCCGGTTCAGCAGGAAGACACCTTTGAGAACATGACCGTCATTGGTCAGGTGCCCAACGACCTCAACGGCCTGTATGTCCGCAATGGCCCCAATGCCTATTACCCACCTGAATGGCGTTACCACGCCTACGACGGTGATGGCATGTTGCATGCAGTGAAATTTCAAAATGGCCGTGTCAGCTACCGTAACCGTTGGGTGCAAACCAGCGCATTGCAGCAAGAGCAGTCGGCCGGTCACTCGCTTTGGAAAGGCCTGAAAGAGCCCTGGAACAAAGACCGGCCAGACGAGCCTTTGAAAAACACCGCCAACACCGATGTCAAATACCACGCTGGCCGTTTGATCAGCATGTGGTATCGCTCGGGTATGCCTTATGCGGTGGACCCCGAAACGCTGGAGACCTTGGGCCAAGCCGACTATGAAGGGGCCTTGTCACGCATCTCCGCGCATTCCCGACCGGACGAACACACGGGCGAACTGCTGTTTTTTGACTACGATCTCAAGCCGCCCTATATGACCTATGGTGTGATCGGCCCTGACCGCCAGTTGCGCCACAAGATAGAGGTGGCCCTTGGCGGCCCCAGTCTGCCGCACGACATGGCGGTGACCGAGCACTACACCATCCTGCACGACTTCCCCCTCAAGCCCGATCCGGAAGCCCTGGCCGCCGGGCGCTACAAGGTGCGCTTTTTCGAAGATCAACCCAGCCGCTTTGGGGTCGTTCCGCGCTATGGCCAAGCGAATGAAATCCGTTGGTTCACGGCCAAGCCCACCTACATGCTGCATGTGGTCAATGCCTGGGAAGATGGCGATGAGGTGGTGATGATGGGCACGCCCTACCGTCTACACCATGACGACCAGGGACGCCCCAATGCTCGCCGGCTCGAGCGCACCATTCACTTGCGTCAACGCGATTTTCTGCTCTACGAATGGCGCTTTAACCTGAAGACCGGGCAGACCCATGAGCGCGTGATCGATGATGTTTTGAACACCGAGTTTCCAGTCATCAACAGCCTTTATCAAGGCCGAAAAAATCAGTTTTCTTACCACGTCCTGTTTCCGCAGGGTGGGCGCGAAGAACCGCGCTTTCCTGGTCTCGTCAAATACGACCTGGAGACCGGGGGCTACATCGCTTTCAGCGCAGGGCCGCAGTATTTCTACAACGAACCAGGCTTTGCACCAAGGGACAACCCACAAAGCGAAGACGATGGCTATTTGGTGAGTTTTGTCTGGAACCCCAAGGACCAGCGCTCCGAAATCCAGATTTTTGACTGCAAGGATGCCCGGCTGGCGCAAGGCCCTGTGGCGCGGGTGCTGCTGCCACGGCGGGTGCCTCACGGTTTTCATGCCACCTTCGTCAGTCAGCAGACTATGGACCGTTGGAAATAAGGGGCCGCCATGATTTTGGTGCCACAAGAGCGCATAGACCACTATGTGCAGCAGGGCTGGTGGGGCGGGCTGACCTTGGCTGAACGCTTTCTGGAAACCGCCGAACGCCAACCGGATTCAACGGCCGTGGCCGATGCGCCCAATCGCTTGACCATCAGTGGTCAGGCCCCGGAACGCTGGAGCTGGTTGGCGTTGTTGACCCAAGTGGGCCGCTGGACGGCTTGGCTGCAGGCGCAGGGCCTGCACAAGGACGATGTGCTGGTCATGCAACTGCCCAACAGCGTCGACATGCACGCCGTTTACCTGGCCTGTGCGGTCAGCGGTATCGTGGTCTCGCCCGTCCCGGTGCAATACCGGGCCCATGAGCTCTTGCATGTGTTGCGCATCACGCAGGCACGGATGGCCATCACCACCTTGACGGTGGGTGGTTTTGCCCAGGCCCGCATGTGGGCCAACTTGGCCGAAGCGCATCCAGAGGTGCTGCGTGTGTGGGCACTGGGCGATGCCAGCGCCGCCGAATGGCCAGTGGGCGTGTCACCGATTCAGACTGAACTCGACCGCACTGTTGCCTGGTCGGCCAACGAGATGCGCGAGCACATGCAGCGCATCGGACTGAGCGCCCATGATGTGCTGACCATCTGCTGGACTTCGGGCACCGAAGCTTCACCCAAGGGCGTGCCACGCAATCACAACGAGTGGCTGATCGTGGGTCAGTCGGTGGTGGATGCCGGGCAACTGCAGGCCGGAGCCCGACTGCTCATCCCCTTTCCCTTTGTCAACATGGCCGGTCTGTCCACCAGCCTGGCCGCGTGGTTGCTGGTGGGGGGCGAACTGCACCACCATCACCCGTTTGACCTGGAAGTCTTCATCGAGCAGTTGCGTGGGCATGCCATGGACTACACGGTGGCCGCGCCTGCGGTGCTGAGCTTGTTGCTCAAACAACCCGAGAAGCTGCAGGGCATCGACT
>JAKFXJ010000394.1 GCA_021731425.1 Limnohabitans sp.
AGATCTTCCACGAGCACGAACCCGTGCAGTTCACGCCGTGCGTGCTGCGCACGATTTTGTCGTGGGCCCAGCGGTCGCGGTAGGCGTCTTCCCAGGTGCGGTCTTCGCCGGTGGTGACACCGTGCCCGCCCGAGAAAGACTCCTTGGGGTTTGAAAAGTAATTCAGTCGGTCCAGAAAATGGCTCATCTTTTTCTCCAATTCAGCGGGGCTGGTTCAGCCCCGTTTGCAAACAATGATCAGTCGGTTTCAGGGGTTGCGGATTTCAGCCCCGGCGCGCAGGTAAAACCACCAGTTGAGCAAGAGGCACAAGGCATAAAACACTGCAAAGCCGTACATCGCCACTTCAGGGGTGCCTGCCTTGATTTGCTGACCAATCACCACCGGGGCGATGAAAGCGCCATAAGCCGCCACGGCCGAGGTCCAGCCCAGCACAGGGCCGGCCTGCTGGCGGTCAAAAATCACGGCGATGCTGCGGAAAGTCGAGCCGTTGCCAATGCCGCTGGCCGTGAACAACAGGACAAACAGCAGCATGAAGGTCAGGAAATACTGCTCGGGCGTGGCCGAGTGGTAGGCCAACCACATCACATAACCCACTGCGCCCGAGGCCACCACCATTAAGGCAGAGATCCACTGCGTGACAATCGATCCGCCTGTTTTGTCAGACAACCAGCCGCCCACAGGACGCACCAGTGCGCCCACAAAAGGACCGATCCAGGCGTAGGTCAGGGCCGAAGGGGCGTTGGGGTTTTTCAGGGTGTGCTGCAGCACGCCGCTGGCATCGGGCACATGGCTGATGCCAAAGATCACAGTGATCGACAGCGGCAAGGCCATCGAAAAACCGATGAAACTGCCGAAGGTGACGATGTACAGCACCGTCATGGCCCAGGTGTGCTTGTTCTTGAAGATCGAGAACTGGGCGGCGATGTTGTCCTTCATCGTGCCGAAAGCGGTGAGCTTCATCACCATCAAGGTGCTCACGATGATGAGCGGCATGGCCAGCCACATGTTGAGAACGCCCAGGCCGCTGGGTGCAGGCAGGTACAAATACAGGCCAATGCCTGCTGGCACAAAGGACAGGGTGTAGAGCCAGATGATCTTCAGAAATGCAGGAATGGTGCTGCCAATGTTGGGCGAGACGGTGGTCAGGTTGTTCATGCCGAAAAAGCAGATCACCGACAAAGGCACCAGCGACAGCAGCCAGGCAAAGCCCGCGTTCTGCACCCAGGTGGGCGTGCCTGCGGCGATCTTGCCGAAAATCCAGCCACTGTCTTTCACCAGCGTCATGGGCTCTCCGCCCAGGCCGCCAAACAGGCTGACGGTCATGACCAGTGGGATGACGATCTGCATGGTCGTCACGCCAAAATTGCCTAGGCCCGCGTTCAAACCCAGCGCTGTGCCCTGCAGGCGCTTGGGGAAAAAGGTGCCGATGTTGGACATGGAGCTGGCGAAGTTGCCGCCGCCCACGCCCGACCACAGGGCCATGAGCTGGAACACCCACAAAGGCCACTCGGGGTGCTGCAAGGCAATGCCCGTGCCCGTGGCCGGAGCCAGCAGCATCGCGGTGGTCAGGAAAATCGTGTTGCGACCACCCGACAGGCGAATGAGGAACGAAGCCGGGATGCGCATGGTCGCGCCCGCCAGGCCCGAGATGGCGGTGAGGCTGAACAACTCAGCCTGGCTGAACGGAAAGCCCAGGTTAAGCATCTGCACCGTGATGATGCCCCACATGCCCCAGATGGCGAAGCCGCACAACAGCGCCGGCACCGAGATCCAGAGGTTGCGGTAAGCGATGCGCTTGCCGGTGCTTTCCCAGAACTGCTCGTCCTCGGGACGCCAGTCGTTGATGTCGGCCGCGCTGTTGGCCGTTGGCTTGGATGCGGTATTCATTTTTTTGTTCCTTATGCAGGGTTCAGGCGCGCAGGCCTGGTTGCGTGATGTCGGCTGGGGCTTGGCCCATAAATTCGGTTTTGCGCACCTCGGTCCAGTACATCCAGATGAGCGAGACCCAGACCACGCCGTACATCAACATGAAGGCACTGCTGCGCACACCGGTAAGATCGACCAGCGCGCCAAACAGGATGGGCAGCACAAAACCACCCAGACCCCCGGCCAAACCCACCATGCCGCTGATGGCACCGATGTTGTCGGGGTAGTCGTTGGCGATGTACTTGAAGACACTGGCCTTGCCAAAGGCCCAGGCAATGCCCAGGATGAACATCAAGCCGGTGAACACGTACACGTTCAGGCCAATCACAAAGGTCTGCGGCCCGGTGACGGTGGCAATCGTGAATTCGGTTTGCGGATAGGACAGCAAGAACAGGCAAATCCAGCTGACCCACAGCACCCACCATGTGACGCTGTGGGCGCCGTATTTGTCACTCAACACCCCACCCACGGCGCGCAACACGCCGCCGGGCAGCGAAAAGCACGCAGCCAGCAAAGCCGCCACGCGGATGTCCAGGCCGTATTCGCCGATGTAGTACTGCACCATCCACAGTGCCAGCGCCACATAGCCGCCAAACACGATGCTGTAGTACTGGCAGTACTTGAGCACGCGGGGGTCTTTCAGTGTTTTGAGTTGGTCCATGAACGACACCTGGCTGGGCACCAGGTGTGCCGGATCGCTGTGGCTGAACAGCCAGAACAGCACCACCGTGCCCGCCATGATGGCCGCATACACCTGCGGCACAGCCGCCCAGCCAAAGGCGACCAGAATCACCGGGGCCACAAATTTGTTGACCGCCGAGCCCGAGTTGCCCGCGCCATAAACCCCCATGGCCATGCCCTGCTTGTTTTTGGAGAACCAGCGCGCCACATAGGGCGTGCCCACCGAAAACGAGCCGCCCGCCAGACCCACAAACAGGCCAATCACCAGAAAATGCCAGTAAGCGGTGGCGTAAGACATGAGCCAGATGGCCGGCACCGTGAGCGCCATCAGCACCGCCATGACGATGCGCCCGCCGTAGCGGTCGGTCCAGATGCCCAATGGCACCCGAACCAATGAGCCGGTCAGCACCGGCATGGCCATCAACAGGCCAAACTCGGTGGCGTTGAGGTTCAGCATTTTCTTGATCGGCACCCCGATCACGCCAAACATCATCCACACCATGAAACAGACCGTGAACGCCAGGGTGCTGACAATCAGCACCGACCAGGCTTTGCGCTGCTGGATCAATTCATTCGCCATTTTTATTCTCCAAACTCATGCACCGAGTGTGGTTTTTTGGCGCAGCCTTGGGTATCCGTCTGAAGGTATCTACCCCCAAAGCAAAAGGAGGATGAAGAACCTGCCTTCACCCTCCCATAAAACTATCAAATTTGATATTTATCAACTCATGCCGTTACTTGCAGCAAAAATGGCAATTTGCACCCGTGATGTCAGATTCATTTTTTTGAAAATATGTTGAACATGGATCTTTACCGTGGTCTCGGCAATGTCCAGCTCGCGCGCAATTTGCTTGTTGCGCAGGCTCTTGGCGATCAGCAAAAAGATGTCCTTTTCGCGGGGCGAGAGTTTGTCCAGTTCCTGCAAGGGATGGGCTGTGGCGGCTTGAATCCGCTCATTTGGCGGCTGGCTGGCACCTGCGGGTTGGCGCAGACCCGACACCAGCTTGTTGAGCATGGC
>JAKFXJ010000174.1 GCA_021731425.1 Limnohabitans sp.
CATCGACGGCGATGCGGGTGTGATCATCGTCGACCCTTCGCCCATCATCATGGCCGATTACAGCTTCAAGCAGCGCCAGGGCGATCTCGAGCGCGAGCGCCTGGCCCGTTTGCGGCACACCCCATCGGTCACCCTGGATGGGCAAAAGATCGAGCTGTTGGCCAACATTGAAATGCCCGAAGACACACATGCCGCCATCGCAGCGGGTGCTGTGGGCGTGGGCTTGTTTCGCAGCGAATTTTTGTTCATGGGCCGCCAAGGCCATTTGCCAGACGAAGAAGAGCAGTACCAGGCTTACCGCCGAGCCGTGGATGGCATGAACGGTTTGCCTGTGACCATTCGCACGGTGGATGTGGGGGCCGACAAACCGCTCGATGAGAGCCGACACGAAGCCTCACACCTGAACCCAGCCTTGGGCTTGCGTGCCATTCGCTGGTGCCTGGCCGATCCGGCCATGTTCCTCACGCAACTGCGGGCCATCTTGCGTGCCGCTGCCCATGGAAAGGTGAATTTGCTGATCCCCATGTTGGCCCACGGCAGCGAGATACGCCAAACCTTGGCCTTGGTCGATCAGGCCCGCCACGAGTTGGATCGGCGCGGACAGGTGTACGGTCCGGTGCGCCTGGGCGCGATGATTGAAATTCCGGCTGCGGCCTTGTCATTGCGCCTGTTCCTCAAGCACTTTGACTTTTTGTCGATCGGGACCAACGACCTGATCCAGTACACCTTGGCGATTGACCGGGCCGATGAATCGGTCGCGCATTTGTACGACCCGCTGCACCCGGCCGTGTTGCGGCTGATTGCGGACACCATTGCCGAGTGCCAGCGCCAAGGCAAGTGCGTGTCGGTGTGTGGCGAGATGGCCGGCGATGTGGCCATGACCCGTTTGCTGCTCGGGCTGGGCCTGCGCAGCTTTTCCATGCACCCTTCACAAATCCTGTCGGTCAAGCACCAAGTGCTGCGTTCGGACACCGCCAAGTTGGCCCCTTGGGCCGAGCAGGTGCTGGACAGCGAAGACCCTGCGGCCTGCATGAACCCCTGAGCCGGATGAGGAGAGCCGGGCCAAGACGGCCCGGCAGCGGTGTCACGCGCCTTTGATTTTGTCTTGTGTGCGTGTGTCGAAGTCACCCGCATCGTGGCGCTCATGCAATTGAGACTCGGGCGCTCCCACCACGCGGTTGACCATGCGCCCGCGTTTGACGGCAGGGCGTTGCGCCAGTTCTTCGGCCCAGCGCTGAACATGGGTGTAGGTGTGCACTTCCAAGAACTCGCCGGCTTCGTACAGCAGGCCTTTGGCCAGGGCGCCATACCAAGGCCAGATGGCGATGTCGGCAATCGTGTACGCGTCGCCTGCGATGAAACGGGATTCGGCCAAGCGGCGGTCCAGCACATCCATCTCGCGCTTGACCTCCATGGCAAAGCGGTCGATGGCGTATTCGATCTTGAAGGGCGCGTAGGCATAAAAATGGCCGAAACCACCGCCCAAATAAGGCGCGCTGCCCATTTGCCAAAACAGCCACGACATGCATTCAGCGCGTCGGGCCGAGTCGGTGGGCAGCAGAGCGCCAAATTTTTCGGCCAGGTAGACCAAGATGGCGCCGGACTCGAACACCCGCACGGGCTGCTCGCCGCTGCAGTCCAGCAGTGCCGGAATTTTGGAGTTGGGGTTGACGCCCACAAAGCCGCTGCCAAACTGCTGACCTTCTTGGATGCGGATGAGCCAGGCATCGTATTCGGCACCCGTGTGCCCCAAAGCCAACAATTCTTCGAGCATGACCGTGACTTTGACGCCATTGGGCGTGCCCATGGAGTAAAGCTGCAGTGGGTGTTGGCCGCGCGGCAAGTCCTGCTCGTGGGTGGCCCCCGAGATGGGTCGGTTGATGTTGGCAAATCGCCCGCCATTGGCTTTGTTCCAGGTCCAAACTTTGGGCGGGGTGTAGGCGGTGGCGTCAGCGGAGGTGTCGGTCATGGGGGCCTTGTAGTGGAGGGCGCAAGCGCTTGGGGTGGCCGCCAGTTTAGGGGAAAAGCCCATTCCTCGCAGCGCTCGCGTTGGCCCCATTTGGTGAATGCGCCAAGGCTTCGCACGATGGGGTGCTTGATCACTAAAATCCACTTTTGACCAAAGATTTGTTGCGCGCAATGCGCCATTGCCCCATGAAAAAACACCCGCGAAAGGCCGCCCAGCAAAGCCTTCAGGCATGCTGAGCAAGCTCTTGGGGCAGGTTGCGGTGCCTGCGTCCCGGCCCTCATCGGCCCCCACACCCGCTGCCTGCCGAGTTTTGCTGGAAGAGGCGGTGAGCGACTACCAAAAGGGCGAATGGGCGCAGGCCGAAAGCCGAACCGACGCTTTGTTGGCGCAAACTGGTGTGCCCCAGGCCTACCGCTTGTCGGCTTTGAACCTGAAGGCCTCCTTGGCGGCCTGCACCCACCGTCTGGCCTTGGCCGTTGAGCTGTACCAAGACTTGCTGCGCGAACAACCCGGGCATGTGGAGGCGCTGGCCAATTTGGGCCTGAGCTTGCAAAAACTGCATCGCTACGAGGAGGCCGTGGTGCATTTGCGCCAAGCGATTGCGCTGCGCCCAGGGCATGCCAACGCGCACCTGAATTTGGGCCTGACCTACCAATCGCTGGGGCGAACCCAAGAGGCCAAAGCATCCTATCTGGCCGCGCTGGCGCTGGAGCCGGGTCATTTGCAAGCGCATTTCAACCTGGCCAAATGGTGGCAAGACGCTTTTGACTTTGAAGAGGCCAGCCGCGCCTACCAAGCCACGCTGGCGCTGGCGCCGCATCACGCCGATGCATTGGCCAACCTGATTTTTGTGCAGCACTACCGCTACCCGCCCGATGAGGCCGCGCACCAAGCCTTGTTGCGCCGTTGCGCCCCCTTGTACCCGGCCGCGCCCGAATGGCCGCGCCGACCGGCCCTGGCCCCAACCCTGCGCGTGGGCTTGGTGTCGGCCGATTTGCACCAGCACCCGGTGGGCTACTTTTTGCGTGATGTGTTGCTGGCGCTGGCCAGCACCGCCGTGGCCTCTGGCGAGTTGCGCTTGCTGGCCTATGCCAACGACACGACATCGGACGAGCTGACCGCGTGCATTCGACCGGTTTTTGAGGCCTGGCACACGGTGGATTTGTGGACCGACGAGCGGCTGGCGGCGCAAATCCGCAGCGATGGCGTGGACATTCTGGTGGATCTGTCCGGGCGCACGGCAGGCAACCGCCTGCCGGTGTTTGCGGCCAAACCCGCACCGCTCCAGGTCAGTTGGCTCGGCTACTTTGCCAGTACCGGTTTGCCGCAAATGGACGCCATCCTGGCCGACCCGGTGTGTGTGCCCGAGGGCGAAGAGTCTTTGTATGTGGAGCAAGTGGTTCGCCTGCCACACATCCGTTTGTGCATGAGCCCGCCCGTGGCCGCCCCCGAGCCGTCGGCGCCGCCGGTCCTGCGCAATGGGTTCATCACTTTTGGCTGCTACCAGACGCTGCCCAAGATCAACGCGGGTGTTCTGGCCGCTTGGGCGCACATTCTGGCCGCTTGCCCGCAGGCGCGTTTGCGTTTGCAGGCACCGCAGTTCAGCGATGCGGGGCAACTGAGCCGCTT
>JAKFXJ010000221.1 GCA_021731425.1 Limnohabitans sp.
TGTTGGTTTATAAATTATCAAATACGATTTGAGCAAGTATTTTTTAAATATAAATTTTTCCTATCAATTTTTCAAAAAATTTCTAGTATTTTTATTTTCAAAATGGCTACAAGAACTTCCTTACACGCCATTGAGCTGTGCCAAAGCTCAAGACTTGGGCGTTGCTGCCGATGTATGCATCAAGTCGCAACACATCCACGCGCCGCTTTGGCAGGTGTGGGTGCACGTTCATGGAGAAGCACAATGACCCGTACCCGATCACTGACTGCAGCGCTGCTGACCACTTTGGCCTTGGCTGGCTGCCAATCCGTGCCTTTGAACCTCATGGGTCAGGACAAAACGGTGATGCCGACACCCCCCACCTCCATGATCAGCCCCTTGGTGGAAAAGCGTGAAACCCTGGTGGCCACAGGCTATGCGGTGATCAGTGTACAAAATCATAAAAACCCGGCACAGCAGCGTTTGCTGGCCATCCGCGCATCCAAGCTTGACGCCTATCGCTCTCTGACCGAGCAGGTTTACGGTCAGCAGCTGGACGCCAGCACCACGGTGGCCGACATGACGGTCATGAGCGACACCTTCCGCGCCAAGGTCGAGGGTGTGATTTACGGGGCCACCATGGTCAGCATCACCCCGGTGGGTGAAGACACCTACGAAACCACCCTGTCGCTGGACCAGCATGTGGTGCGTGATCTGCGAGCCCTGTACCTGGGTCAAATGGCTTCGCGCCGCCGCTGATCGTCCCTCGGATTGAATGACCTTATGTTGACCTCAGTGAACCTGTCCCGCCCCGCCTTGCCTGGCTCTGCCTGGCGCCGCATCAGTGCAGCGGTGCTGACCGCAGCACTGGCCAGCACAGCCGCTGCACAAAGTGCAAGCCCCGCAGAGCTGGCGGCCAAGGCGCTGGCTTCGGCTCCGGTGCAGGCCCTACTGAGTGCCCAGGCCCAGTCGGCCAAGGCCGCGCAAAAGAACCCGCAAAAAGAATACGACGCGCAGCTGGCTGCCATCCGCCAAGCCATTTTGGACGCCACCCTGGACCGGCCCACACGGGTGATCAGCTCGGCCTGGGTGGACGACAAAGGTGCCTTGCATGAGAGCGCCCATTTCCACTCTGAGGCGCAGGTGCGCGGCGTGCGGGTCTTGTCTTATGTGCAAGGTGAAAACCCTGTGACCGAGGTCAGTGCCGAAGTGCTGCCTTGGGGATGGAAACCGGTGGGCGCCGACCAAAGCTGTAAGGCCCCACCCCGGCCTTGGCGTTTACCTTTGGGCGTGCAGGTCGTGATGCCCGAGGGTTTTAATGGCCCGCAGCTGTTTGCCAGCCAGTCCCTGCTGGACTTGGCGCAACAAGCCTGGGGACAGAACATGCAGGTCTCGCAGCGCTGGCGCACACACAGTGTGGCGCTGGCTGCCCCGCAGTCGGACAACGCCTACATGCGTGCCCTGACGGGACAAACCGAAGAACGCAGTGGCTGGATGGCCGAGATCTCGCTGCAGCCACACGCGCCAGCGGTGGAGCGTTCCTGGACAGAGCGCGTCGGTCAGCGCCTGAACCTGAGCGAGAGCGCCCCGCCGTGGCGCTGGACGCTGAGCGTCCGCCTGGGCCAAAAGCTCAGCCCGACTTCGCGTTTGGTGCCTCAGTGGCAAATCGAACAGATCGTCTCGGTCGACCCCATGGGGCTGTCGCACAACCCCACCGCCTGGGCCCAGCATATGCAAGGCTTGCTGCAAGAGCGCATTCGCCAATGGGTGGCTCAACTGGACAAGCAGACCGAATGCGAGCCAGTGCAGTTCCATGTGCGCCGCCAAGGTGCTTCATCGCTGGAATTGCAAGCAGGCTTTGACAGTGGCTTGCGCCCCGGTGACCGTGTGCTGTTGATGGATCCCGCCCATGTGCCTGCCCGCATGTTGGAGCCCGGCTTGGCCCAGCACCTGGCTTTGGCCCAGGTGGTCAAGGTTGGCCCGCACCGCACCGAGCTGCAACAACTGGCGGGCCCAGCCCTGTCTTCGCAGGGTGCCTGGATGGCCCTGCCCTTGTGAGCCCGTTCAACCTGAACCACAATATCTCTATGATTTTTGTCGCTTTCCCCCTCCGTCACTTGGTCAACTGCCTGCTCGGCAGCTGCGTCTTGGCCAGCTGGAGCACCACAGCCTGGTCGGCTGACACCGCTGCGGCCTCGGCGCTCAAAGCACTGCTGGGACCCCAAGCGGCTTTTCAGCAAATGGGCGGCCTGCCGCCCACGCCTGCCCATTCGGCAGAGGGTGCCATGCACACCAAGGATTCGGCCACCGCCCCTGCAAGCGCGTCCTCGGCCATGGTGAGCGGTACGGTCACGGTCAAACGTGGCGAAACGCTGGATCGGTTGATCCGCCGTACTTTGCCCGATGTGCCTTTGCATCCCGATTTTTTGCGCAAGGCTTTTGTGAACCTGAACCCGCAGGTCTTTCCCTCGGGCTCACCCCACCAGATGCGGTCTGGCGCTTCCTTGAAGGTGCCCAGCATGCCCGCTTTGCGCCAAATGATGATGAACCAGTACCCAGGCGCAGCACCCTTGCTCAACGGGGCTGAAGGGCAGATGGAACACAAGACTGCGGCCGATCCCAACGACCAGCGCCGCTGGGTGCGTTACCCCTGACCGCAGCGCAGGGCGCAGCATGATCACCGGGGCTGAAACCGCCCACCTCACCCCCAAAATTCCCACCATTTATCTGGATGGGCGATTGCCCTTGGTGGTCGAACGCACCGCGGCCGAATTGAGCTTGCGCGATGGCCAGGTCATCCATGCAACGGTGGAGGCTCGGCAGGACCGGTTTCGGCTGACCCTGCAAGACCCCTCACAAGCCGGGCGTTTCATCGACTTGCCCAAAGAACTGCCTGCAGGGCTCAGACTGGCCTCGGGCGACACGGCCTTGTTTCGGGTGCAGCTGCAAAGCGATGGCTCGATCTGGCTGCGTCCCCTGCAGGCAACGCCTGCGGCTTCCACGGCGGCCGCGGCACCTCAGGCGCAAATGCCCAACCGCATGCAGCAACTGGGTTTCAGACCCCCCGACATGGGTGCACTGGCCCTGTTGTTGCGCTCTGGTGGACTCGACAGCCTGTTGCGCAGCCTCAACCCTGCGGCCCCAGAGCTGGCAGGGCTGCAACAGTGGCAACGCCTGCGCCCCAGCATGGCTCAATTGACCCCGGAAAAACTCCAGCAACTCATGCAGCGCAGTGGCCTCATGACCGAGTCCATGCTGGCCCATGGGCAAGGCGGTGGCCCGGTCGATCTGAAGTCGGGTCTGCGGCAGTTGTTGCGCCTGCTGCAAAGCACCAGCCACGAAGCCACCGGACGCATACAAGAAGCGATTGACGACATCGAGTCTCATCAACTCACAGCGGCCGAAACCCTGACGGGACGTGAGTGGGTGTTTTCCATGATGCTGCCTTTTGCGGATGCGGAACCCGTCGAGATGCGCTTTGTTCGAGGTCGTCGCCAACGCGGGGAAGAAAAAGCCCCGCTGGTGATTCACCTGCACACTCGCAACCGCGATCTGGGCGAGGTCTGGCTGCAAACGCGCATCAGCGGTGAAACCGAAGTCGACATGGTCATGTGGGCCT
>JAKFXJ010000016.1 GCA_021731425.1 Limnohabitans sp.
TCATTGACATTGCTGGCACCACCTTGACCGAGGTGGACCGCCGCCGTTTGGTCCACCCCTTGGTGGGCGGCATGATTTTGTTTGGCCGCAACTGGCAAAGCCGTGCGCAACTCACCGAGCTGTGTGCCGAGATCAAAAACATCCGCGCCGACCTCTTGATCGCGGTCGACCATGAAGGCGGGCGCGTGCAGCGCTTTCGCACCGACGGCTTCACCCACTTGCCACCCATGCGTGCCCTGGGCGAACTCTGGTCGCAAGACGACAAGGGCCAGCCCGGCTCCGGCGTGCTCAAGGCCTGCGAAGCGGCCACCTCGGCGGGCTTTGTGCTGGCCAGCGAGCTGCGGGCTTGTGGTGTGGACTTCAGCTTCACGCCTGTGCTGGATCTGGACCACGGGGAGAGCGGCGTGATTGGTGACCGTGCATTTGCCCGCGACCCGCGTGTGGTGAGCCTGCTGGCCCGCAGCCTGATGCAAGGCCTGCTGCAAGCGGGCATGGGCAATTGCGGCAAACATTTCCCCGGGCACGGTGCCGTCAAGGCCGACTCGCATGTGGCACTGCCGGTAGACAAACGCGGCTTCAAAACCATTTTGGCTGACGATGCACAGCCTTACCAATGGCTCACCAGTGTGCTCACGGCCGTGATGCCTGCCCATGTGATCTACAGCAAGGTGGACAGCCGTCCAGCGGGCTTTTCCCCGCGCTGGCTGCAAGACATTTTGCGGGCTCATCTGGGTTTCCAGGGTGTGGTTTGCACCGACGACCTGTCGATGGCCGCCGCACGCCAGCTGGAGGGGCAGACCCTCAGCTACACCCAGGCCGTCATCACCGCGCTGCACGCGGGCTGCGACCTGGCCTTGCTGTGCAACCGCTCGGCGGTGAATGGTGGCGCCGAGCTGGACGAGGTGCTCGACCAGTTGGCCGAAGCCCAGCTCAAGGGCCATTGGACCCCCAGCGAGATCAGCGAAGAGCGGCGCCTTAACCTCTTGCCCCGATCTCCCGCCCGACACTGGGACGAACTGGTGCGCTCGGCCGATTACATGCAGGCGCTGGACCGCCTGCCTTGACCTGAACAGGACCCTTGATGAACTGGATCGCCAAAATTTTCATGGCCCTGCTCGGGCTGGCCTTTCTGGTGGCCTTGCTCTTTGGCGTGGCCTGCTACACCGTTTATGCCACGCTGCGTTGGCTGTTGACGGGTCGCAAGCCCCAGGTGGTGCTGGTCTGGCAACAGTTCAGCGCCATGCGCCAGAACTTCAAGCAAGGCGGCTTTCGTGCCGGACCTTCGCAGGGCTTTGAAGGCCACAATGGGCGCCACAGCGCCCACGATGACCAGGTGGTGGACGTGGAAGTGCGCGAGGTGGTGGAAGACGCGCCGCGCTTGCCGCCGCGCAAGCCCCATTAACGGGTCTACCCCCTGAAACAACAAACCCGGCCAAGGCCGGGTTTGTCATTGGGGCTCGGTGAACTTACTCCTGCACGTGCCGCAGGGCCGGGAACAAGATCACGTCACGGATGCTGGCGCTGTCGGTCAGCAGCATCATCAGGCGGTCAATGCCGATGCCGCAGCCGCCTGCAGGGGGCATGCCGTATTCGAGGGCACGCACAAAGTCGTGGTCGTAGTACATGGCTTCGTCGTCGCCGTCGTCTTTGGCGGCGACTTGGGCTTGGAAGCGGGCGGCTTGGTCTTCGGCGTCGTTCAGCTCGCTGAATCCGTTGCCGAACTCGCGCCCGGTGATGTAGAGCTCAAAGCGCTCAGTCACTTCAGGGCGGGTGTCGTTGGCGCGGGCCAGCGGGCTGATCTCGGTCGGGTGCTCCATGATGAAGGTCGGCTCCCAGAGCTTGTCTTCCACGGTTTCCTCAAAGTAAAACACCTGCAGGCTGGCCAAGCTGCGCGTGGACAGCTTGTCCTTGGCTTCGCTCATGCCCAGCTTTTTCAGGGCGTTGATCAGCCACTCGGCGTTGTCCACGTTGTCGCCCGCCTCGGTGTGTTTGACGATGGCTTTGCGGATCGTCATGCGGGCGAAAGGCTTGTTCAGGTCGACGGGCTTGCCGTTGTAGGTGAGGTCCAAGGTGCCTGCAGCGGTCATGGCCGCGTCGCGGATCAAGCTTTCGGTAAAACCCATCAGGTCCTGGTAGTTCCAGTAAGCCGCGTAGAACTCCATCATGGTGAACTCGGGGTTGTGGCGCACCGAGATGCCTTCGTTGCGGAAGTTTCGGTTGATCTCGAACACGCGCTCAAAGCCGCCCACCAGCAAGCGCTTGAGGTACAGCTCGGGCGCGATCCGCAAGAACATCTCTTGGTCCAGCGCGTTGTGGTGTGTCACAAAGGGCTTGGCGTTGGCACCACCGGGGATGGGGTGCAGCATGGGCGTTTCGACCTCAAGGAAGCCGTGTTGGACCATGAATTCACGGATGCCGCTCACGGCCTTGCTGCGGGCCGCAAAGCGCTTGCGAGCGGCTTCGTCGGTCATCAGGTCCACATAGCGCTGGCGGTACTTCACCTCTTGGTCGGCCACGCCATGGAACTTGTCGGGCATGGGGCGCAGGCTCTTGGTGAGCATGCGGATGCTGGTGGCATGGATGGACAACTCGCCCGTGCGGGTTTTGAACAAATGGCCTTCCACGCCCACGATGTCGCCCAGGTCCCAGTGTTTGAACAGGGCGTACAGGTCTTCGCCCACATCGTCGCGGGTCACATACACCTGGACGCGGCCCGTAGCGTCTTGCAGCGTGGCAAAGCTGGCCTTGCCCATGACGCGCTTGAGCATCATGCGGCCTGCGACTTTGGCCATGGTTTTGGCCACGCCTTCGCCGTTCAGGGCTTCGGCTTCTTTGCTGCCATGGGCTTCGTGCAGGTTGGCGGCGTGGTGCTCGGGCTTGAAATCGTTGGGAAACGCCACGCCTTTGCCTTCGGCCTGCGCTTGGCGCATGGCTTTGAGCTTTTCGCGGCGCTCGGCGATCAGTTGGTTTTCATCTTGCGCAGGAGCGGCGGGGGCTTGAGCGGTCGTGTCAGACATGGCGAGGTGCAGTGGGGACCGTGGCGCGTGGACGCCGCCCGGTCCGGGGTTGTGGGGTGCGCGAGGGCGCAAAGCCCTCTATTTTATGAGTTTGTGGGGGGCTTCTGGCCGGGCCGTGGTGGCGTGGTGCCGGAAGGTGCCACCATGTCGCCCACCAGCTCGAGCCGCATCAGCGGTTCTTGCAGGGCAAACAGCCGGTATTTCATCTGCAGCGGCAAGGGCAGCAACTCGCCCCATCGGTGGGATAACCAGCTGCAGTCCTGCAGCCGCCAGGCCTCGGCCCAGTGGGGCACCACGCTGGCTTGTTCGCTCAGCTGGGTCAGGGCCTGGTGCATTTGCGCCGACAGGTGCTGCAGGTCTTTGGGCACCTGCACCGCGGGCTCGGGCGGCAGGGTCTGTACGCGTCCCAGCCACAGGCCGTCGCTTCGCTGCTGTGTGGCCTCAATGCGAAACTTTTCCACCCCACGGCACCAGACCATCACCAAGCCGGGCTGGGGCCGTTCGATGCGTTCGATCTGCACCCGGGTGCCCATGGCTTCAAACTGTTCGGCCGCTTGGCCGGGTCGGTGCACCTCGCGGCC
>JAKFXJ010000017.1 GCA_021731425.1 Limnohabitans sp.
CAGCCACCAGAAGATGTCTGAACTTTAGCGACCGTCATGCCAAGATGCATTGCGGCTGTTTGCTGGCATCATTCAAAATATTTCAACGATTCAACAATAACCATGCAAAGCCCACGCGACTGGCTGACCCCTGAAGCCTTGAAGATGCTGCAAACCATTGGCCAACATGGCAGCTTTGCCGCGGCCGCCCGCGCCCTCAACCTGGTGCCCAGCGCCCTGACCTACCGGGTGCGCCAGATCGAAGACGCGCTCGATGTGCTGCTGTTTGACCGCAGTGCCCGCCAAGCCGTGCCCACAGCCGCAGGGCGGGAATTGCTGCGCGAAGCCAGCCGTTTGCTGGACGACATGGACGCCGTGGCCAACCGCGTGCGCCGTGTCGCCACAGGTTGGGAGGCGGTGTTCACCGTGGCAGTCGACAGCATCGTCTCGCGCAGCGTGGTCATGGATTTGTGTGCCAGTTTCCTGGCGCTGGGTGCGCCCACCCGCTTGCGGCTGCGCTACGAAACACTGTCGGGCACCTTGGCCGCGCTCACTTCGGGACAGGCTGACCTGGCCCTGGGTGTGGTGCTGGAGCCGGGCCTGAAAACCGACATCCGGCACGCGGTCATGGGCGAGATTGCTTTTGTGTTTGCCGTGGCCCCGCACCACCCGCTGGCCCAAGCCTTCGAGCCGCTGGGGGACGCCGCCCTGCAACAGCACCGCGCCGTGGCTGTGGCCGACTCGGTCAGCCGAGGCGCGGGCTTGACCATTGGGCTGCAAGGCGGGCAAGACGTGTTCACCGTGCCCGACATGCCCAGCAAACTCGAAGCCCAATTGCGCGGTCTGGGCGGCGGTTTTTTGCCCGAAACGCTGGCGCGTCCCTACATCGACTCTGGCCAACTGGTGGCCAAGAAGGTGCACACCCCCCGCAGCAACACCTGCCACCTGGCCTGGCGCGACACCCCACAAACGCCCGCCGGACAAGCCCTGCGCTGGTGGCTAGGCCAACTCGAGCGGCCCGCCACCCGCGAGGCCTTGCTGCGCCCTGTGCACCGGGTGTGAAAACAGCCACACCCAACAGACATCGGGGATAACCCACCCGTGCCGTTCCAAAGCCCTTTTCTCAGCTAAAGTGAACCCATGAACACACCACACATCGCCATCATCGGTGTCGGCATGGCCGGCGTCACCTGCGCACGCACCTTGCGTCAAGCCGGACACAACGTCACCTTGTTTGAAAAAAGCCGGGGCCTGGGCGGGCGCATGTCCACCCGCGCCAGCGTGTTTGGCAGCTTTGACCATGGCGCCCAGTACTTCACCGTGCGTGACCCGCGCTTTGAGCTGGCCTTGGCCACCGCCCCCGGCGTGTGCAAACCCTGGAGCGCCAACGCCGTGCGTGTGCTCGACCCCAATGGCCGCGTGATCGAAGCCGGTCTGCCCGGGGGCGAACGCCACTGGGTGGCCACACCCGGCATGAACGGCCTGGTCAAAGCCTGGGCCACACCCCTGGTGGAAGACGGCAATGTGCAAGTGCAAACCCGCGTCACGCACCTCTCACCCGACCCGCTCATGAAAAACGGCTGGCAACTGCACACCGAAAGCGACGACGGCGGTCAGCACATCAACGCGGGTTTTGACAAGGTCATCTTGGCCATTCCGCCCGCCCAAGCACAGGCCCTGCTGGAAGCCTCAGGACAAAGTGCACTGGCCGAACCACTGAATGCGGTGCGGGTCGACCCCTGCTGGACTTTGATGCTGGCATACCCCCAGGCCGTGCAGCCCGGCCTGATCACCATCGGACCGCAGTGGAACGCCGCCCGCAGCACACACCACCGCATCGCCTGGATGGCGCGTGAATCGTCCAAGCCTGGGCGCGAGCGCATCGAGCGCTGGACCGTGCAGGCCAGTGCCCCCTGGTCGGCCGAGCACGTCAACGATTCACCCGATCGCGTCAAAGGCAAACTCATCAAGGCCTTTGCCGAAATCACCGGCATCCGTGTCACACCGGACCACGCCGAAGTGCACCGCTGGCTGTATGCCAAAACCGCCAAGCCTTTGGGCCAAAGCTTCATGTGGTCCAAAGCCCAAGGCATCGGCCTGTGTGGCGACTGGTGTCTGGGCCACCGTGTGGAAGACGCTTTTGTCTCGGGCCTGGAGCTGGCCTTGGCGGTGCTGCAAAAGCGCTGATCACCCCTCGTGAAGCTGCATGGCTGAGGTTTACACAGGCCGGTTTGCGCCTTCGCCAACCGGCCTTTTGCATGCCGGCTCGCTGGTCGCTGCGCTGGCCAGTTGGCTCGACGCCCGCGCCCATGCCGGCCGCTGGCTCGTGCGCATGGAAGACGTGGACACCCCGCGCTGCGTGCCCGGTGCCGACCAGGCCATCTTGCAGCAACTGGCGCGTTGTGGCCTCACGCCCGACGGCCCCGTGCTGTGGCAAAGCCAGCGTGGCGCGGCGTACGACCAAGCCCTGCAACACCTGGTGCACCTAGGTTGGGCCTACCCCTGCGGCTGCTCGCGCAAAGACATTGAATCCGCCCAAACCGTGGCCCGGCACCGTGCCGCCGTCTACCCCGGCACTTGCCGAGAGGGCCTCCAGGGCAAACCCGCACGCGCCTGGCGGCTGAATGTGCAGGCCGTACAAAAAGCTTTGGGTCTGCCTGCGGTCACTCACTGGCACGACCGCCGCTTGGGGCCGCAACAACAAAACGTGGCCGAAGAAGTGGGTGACTTTGTGTTGCGCCGCGCAGACGGTCTGTGGGCCTACCAGTTGGCGGTGGTCGTGGACGATGCCGAGCAAGGCATCACCCATGTGGTGCGGGGCCAAGACCTGGCCGACAACACGGCGCGGCAAATGGTGCTGCAACGCGCCTTGGGCCTGCGCACCCCCCAATACCTGCACACGCCCTTGGTGCTGGGCGGAGATGGCGACAAACTCAGCAAACAAAACGGCGCCATGGCGCTGGACCTGTCTGACCCTTGGGCCGCACTGGCCCAGGCGGCGCAGGTGCTCGGCTTGCCTGCCCAAGCTCCGCTGGACCAACTCCTGACGCAGGCACAGTCAGACTGGCGCCACTTCTTTTTCTCGCGCACGGCCTGAACCCATCGGGTGAAGGCCATCGGCACGCGCCTGCGAAAAAGCGTGGCAACTGACTTCTTTGGCGTTCATAAGTACAAAAATCGCCAGGATCTCCACAGGTAAAATCACCACCTTTGCTGCCCAAGGCAGTCCATGAAGCGAGCGCTTGGCGCCCGTTGCCACAAGAGCCTTCGGCTCTGCTTGTCCGATTCAACACCCACACACACCCATGACGCGAGCCCAGCCGCGTGCCAGCCTTTACAGCGCCAGCCTGGTGCGTTTTCTGACCGAAAACGCCATGCTCAGCCCTGCCCGGCCGACAGAACTGGTCGGACAAAAACTCGGCGACTGGTTGGATTTTCGGCAGGCCATTGCCCTGCACGGCGTGTTGCACCCCGAGCCAGCCCATGAGCCACACAACAAGGCACAGCCATCTCCCGCACCACGCCAAATCCTGATCGCCCCCGAGGCCCTGGCCTCGGGGGCGATCAGGATTTGGCGTGGTGCGGGAGATGGCTGTGCCTTGTTGTGTGGCTCATGGG
>JAKFXJ010000104.1 GCA_021731425.1 Limnohabitans sp.
CGGCGGTTGCACTCCACGTTGGGCTACGTCAGTCCGATGCAGTTTGAAAAACGCTGGGACGCGGCACAGCAATTGAAGGCCGCATAATGAAGTGGCTAAGCGGTACGTCAAACAGGGGCAGGTTCAACACTGTGGGTGAAGACAGTATTTTTGTTAATGATTGAAGGTTTGGAGCAAGGTGATTATGGTCACCTAGAGCACAGGTCAATGTTGGAGGCTTAACAATATTGGATTGGCGTCAACACTGGGTTGCAGGGTTGGGACGCATATAGCAATTACCGTGATTGCTCTGATTTTGGTGCAGTGAGGTCAGTGCCTGGCCACTTGCGCCTCAAGCCCAGTGCTTTTGCCGAATGTCCTCAAAATACCCGGCCAATGACTGAACCAGACGTGCCTGTTCGACTTGCAGTTTCTGAGCTGGCATCTGGTCGTGTTGCCCAGTGAATGGGCAGACCACCTCGGTCTTCAAACCGGTCATTTGTTCCAGCACCGACATGCCCCAAAACGGCACCGACACCGGGCAATAGCCGCCTTCGTGTGTCATAACCACGCGGCCTTGGGCGTGCTTGCGGGCCATGTCCAGCACCGCATCGGTCATCCAGCGAAAGGCCACGCCGTCGAGCATCATGCGGCCCAAGGGGTCAAAGCGCCCTGCGTCGTAGCCGCAGGCCACGATGATCAACTGGGGTTTGTAGGCGTCCAGTGCGGGCAGGATGATTTTTTCAAACGACTCGCGGTAAGCCCCAAAGCCGCAGCCGGGCGGCAGCGGCACGTTGAGGTTGTAACCTGCACCCGCGCCTTGGCCCAGTTCATCGGCCTCGCCCTTAACGAACAAATAGCCTGCTTGTTGGTGCACTGAAATCGTCAGCACATCGGTGCGGTTTTCAAAACATTTTTGGGTGCCGTTGCCAAAGTGCACGTCCCAGTCGACGATGGCTACGCGCTGCAGGCCATGCACCTCGATGGCGTGGGCGGCGGCCAGCGCCGCATTGGCGAACACGCAAAAGCCCATGCCCTGCTCGGGCTCGGCATGGTGGCCCGGGGGGCGCGTCAGGGCATAGGCCATCTGGGCGTGTCCCTGCATCACGGCATCCACGGCCGTGAGGGCACAACCGGCCGAGCGTCGGGCTGCGGCCCAGCCGTTGGACGAGATGGGTGCGCCAATGCCAGTGTCGCCGCCACCGGCGAGGGCAATCTGTTCGACCTTGGACACATAGCTGGCGCTGTGAAGCCGGGTGAGTTCGTGCACCTGCGCATCCCGTGCAGGGATGATCTTCAGATCGTGCATCAGGCCCGATTGCTGAATCAGGTTGTGCAGACGCCGCTTGGGATCCGCATTCTCAATGTGGCGGTTGTAAGGCTCCACAAAGCCACCGGGCTTGAGCATGAGGGCATAGTTGCCTGGGTCGTGCCAAAAGCACATTTCATCCGTGATGTAAGCGGTGGTAAAGGACATGGGGTTTCAGGTTTTACGATCAAAGGCAATGCGAGAGATCCAGGGCCACAAAAGCACCAAGAGGGTGATCGCCAAAATGCTCAGCGAGATGGGGCGTGTGATGAAAGGCATCAAAGAGCCGTCGCTGCGACCCAGTGTTTGACGCAAGGTGGCCTCCAGTGTATCGCCCATGACCATGCCCAAAATCAGCGGAATTGTGGGAATGTTGGCTCGGGTGCAAACCAGCCCAAAGACGCCGAAGACGGTGGCAATAAGGACGTAATACATCGAGTTGGCGGCTGAATAAGCACCCACAAAGCACAGTGCCAAGATGGCCAGGCCCAAGATGCGCGGGTTCACATAGGCCAGCCGGGCCAGCGGTTTGACGCACAGAATCAACAAGATCAGGATGACCATATTGATAACCAGCAAGGATGAGAGCACGCCGTTGATGATTTCCGGGCGGTCCATGAACAGCGAGGGGCCTGGCACGATGCCATGCACGATGAACACGCCCATGATGATGGCGGTGATCGCATCGCCTGGAATGCCAAGAGTTAGCACCGTGATCATGGCCCCGCCCGAATTGGAGTTGTTGGCGCTTTCGGCCGCGACAATGCCTTCGGGGTTACCCTCGCCAAAGGGTGTTTTGTCTTTAGCCCCGCGCTGTGCCCAAAAGTAGGCCAAAGAGGTCGACAAGGCCGCCCCCACTGCGGGCAATATGCCGATGGCTGAGCCCAAAAACAGGCCCTTGGCCAAGGTTTTAGGATACTTGAAGGGTTCCAGAAAGGCCCGCCAGGACACGCCCGCGCGGCCAATCAAGCTGGTGTCAAAGTTGGGCACGGGTGAGCTGACCATGACGAGGGCTTGCGCCATGCCAAACAGGCCCACAGCCACGGGCACAAGGGGTATGCCGCTGAGCATGGCGGGCAAGCCCAGGGTGTAGCGCTGCTCATTGGAGTTAGGGTCGATGCCCACGGTGGCCAGGAAGAAACCCAGGCACATCATCATCATGGCCGAGGCAAACTGGCGTTTGTAGGCTTTGCCCACGCACACGGCCGCCAGCAAAATCGCCATCACGCTTTCAGGGGCGCCAAATTTGGCTGCAAAACCAGCCAAAGGCCGTGCAGCCAATCCCAGAAGAAGGGCACTGGCAATTCCGCCAATGAAGGCTGACATGAAGGCCAGTGATAAGGCCCGTTGGGCCTGGCCTTGGCGCGCCATCGGGTAGCCGTCAAACATGGTCATGATGGACGAGGCCTCGCCCGGGGTGCGGATCAGAATCGAGGTCACAGCGCCGCCATAGAAGGCGCCACAATACACCCCCAGCAGCAAGGAGATGCCCGCCAAAGGTGCCATGCCGTATGTGAAGGGCAGCAAAACCGCAATGGTCACGCCCGGCCCCACGCCCGGCAAAACGCCCACGGCGATGCCCAGGGCAGAGCCCAGAAGCAAGGACCAGGCGATCTGCCAAGTGGCCAAGGCCGCAAAGCCTTGCGACAGGCTATCAAAAAATTCCATGTTCAGGTCCGTTCATAGGGATTCACAGCCAAATGCCGTGTCCGAAATGCACCTTGAGCACCTTGGCAAACACCCACCACATGGCCAGGGCCATGGGCAAACTCAAACCGAATGTGGTGCGCCAGCCAAATCCGAGCACCCGGCTGCTGCTGAGTAAAAACAGCAGCGTGCTGCTCATGTACCCCAACTGGGGCACGGCCCACATGTACAGGCCAAACAAAACCAGGATCGCCATGGCCAGGCCGATGCGTGCCTGACTGGCGTTCAGTTCGTCCGAGCCTGTTGGCGGTTGGGGCAGGCGGCGGCGATAGACTTCGACCACAGCCCCCGCGGCCGCCAGCACCAACATCAGGGAAGGAAATAAGGCCGATGACTCGTACCACGAGGCGTTTTGGGGAAAGGGCACGATGAGCTGACGTGTGGCAAGCACCATGCTGGCGGTCAGAACCGCCAGCAAGATCAGCAAGGCCCGGTCCCAGGATGCGCCCTGCGGCGAGGAGCGAGGTGCTGTGCTAACTTTTTGCTGAAGCCCAACTCGGTCATCAGCTCACCAATCCACTGGCTGTCCGAGGCCACTTGTTTGCTCATTTGTTCAGCAGTCATCGGGAAAGCTGGAATGCCGGCTTTTTTCAGCTTGTCCT
>JAKFXJ010000378.1 GCA_021731425.1 Limnohabitans sp.
GCCAGACCGTAGGTGAACTTGTGGATGTCGCCGGTCGAGTCGCTTTCGGTGAAGTAGCCACCGTAGTAATCGCCGTGCAGGGTGGGCTCGATGGCCTTGATCTCTTCGGGCGTCACCGCGCGGCGGGGCAAGCCGCCTTGGGCCAGCAGCTTCGAAACTTGTCCGGCATGGTCGAAGCCTTTTTTGTCGCGGTAAAAATGCAAAATGCCTTCGCGCTTGTGGTCGAACTCGATGCCCTCGGCCTTGGCCCAGGCAAAGTGGTGCTCGCGCGATTCAATGGCCAGCTGGGCGGTGGCGATGGTGTTCTCACGGTACTTGGGCATGGCGGCCATGAACTCGGCCATCCAGCTGAGTTTGTGCCAGGTGGGGGTGGGGTTCATCAACAAGGGCGCGTCATTTTTGAACATCCACTTCAGGCCCTTGATGATGGTCGAGGGGTGCGTCCAGACTTCGGCGTTGGAGGCCGACAGCTGACCGCCGTTGGCATACGACGTTTCCATGCCGGGGTAGCGGTTTTTCTCGATCAGGGTGACGTCAAAACCCTGTTGAACCAGGGCATACGCGGAGGTGACGCCCGTGATGCCGCCGCCGATGACAACCATGTGCTTTTTCATGAAGCTTCTCTCTATACAAAGTCTCAAACAAGTGGACACGCTGCGCACCGGATGTGCGTGGCATGACCCCCTCTGTTTGAAACCTGAGAGATTCACCTCGTGTGAGGCTTGCTCCTGCGGTGGTCCCGGGTGACGAACCCGGGTCGCTCTTCAGAGTGTGTGGCGCTGGGGGCGCCGTTTCGCATCGGTCCTTTTGCCTGAGAGTTTCCGGGGTGGTTGCTCCTTCGGCGCTGCACGGGGCTTTTTGAAGCTATGCAGGCTCTCCCGACGCGAAACATGATTGTGGGTGATGGGTCCTGTTTTAACTGAAGTTTTCTCGGAAGAAGTGGCCCATCAGGCCGCGTACTCGCTCACCGGGATGCAGCTGCAAAACAGGTTGCGATCGCCATGCACGTTGTCGACCCGGCCCACTTGGGGCCAGTACTTCACGCTGCCGGGCACGCGCTGGGCTTGGGCCGAGCCGACTTCGCGGCTGTAGGGGCGGCTCCATTCGCTGCCCAGCAGGCTGTCGGCGGTGTGGGGTGCGTTTTTGAGCGGGTTGTTGTCTTGGGGCCAGGCGCCGTTTTCCACTTGGCGAATCTCTTCGCGGATGGCGATCATGGCGTCGATGAAACGGTCAATCTCTTCGAGCGTTTCGCTTTCGGTCGGCTCGACCATCAGCGTGTTGGCCACAGGGAAGCTGAGCGTGGGTGCGTGAAAGCCATAGTCCATCAATCGCTTGGCCACGTCTTCGGCCATCACGCCGCAGCTGTCTTTGAAGTGGCGCAGGTCCAGGATGCACTCGTGGGCCACATGCCCGCTGTCGCTCGCGTACAGCGTGGGGTAGTGGGCGCTGAGGCGTTTGCTGATGTAGTTGGCCGCCAAAATCGCCGACTCGGTCGCGTGCTTCAGGCCCTCTGCACCCATCATGCGGCAGTACATCCAGCTGATGGGCAGCACAGCGGCATTGCCCAAGGGGGCCGCGCTCACGGCACCCACACCGTTGACCGGCACGCCGCCTGTGGCGTGGCCCGGCAGATAAGGCACCAGGTCTGCGACCACGCAAACGGGGCCGACACCGGGGCCGCCACCGCCATGTGGGATGCAGAAGGTTTTGTGCAGGTTCAGGTGGCTCACGTCGCCGCCAAACTCGCCGGGGGCGGCCACGCCCACCAGGGCGTTCATGTTGGCGCCGTCCACATACACACGACCGCCGTGCTGGTGCACCAGCTCGCAGAGCTGCTTGACCTGCGTCTCGAACACGCCATGGGTGCTGGGGTAGGTGATCATCACAGCGGCCAGGTTGGCGCTGTGCTGCTCGCACTTGGCTTGCAGGTCGGCCATGTCCACGTTGCCGTTGGTGTCGCATTGGGTCACGACGACTTGCATGCCGACCATCTGGGCACTGGCCGGGTTGGTGCCGTGTGCGCTGGACGGGATCAAGCAGATGTTGCGATGGCCTTGGCCTTGGGCGCGGTGGTAGGCCTGGATGACCAAGAGACCGGCGTATTCGCCTTGCGATCCGGCATTGGGCTGCAAGCTGATGCCTTTGTAACCCGTGGCCTGGCACAGCCAGTCGCGCAGCTGCTGGTCCAGCTGGGCATAGCCCTTGAGCTGCTCAGCTGGGGCAAAGGGGTGGACGCCTGCAAACTCGGGCCAGGTGATGGGGATCATCTCGCTGGTGGCGTTGAGCTTCATGGTGCAGCTGCCCAGCGGGATCATGCTGCGGTCCAGCGCCAGGTCTTTGTCGGACAGCTGGCGGATGTAGCGCAGCATGCCGGTCTCTGAGTGGTAGCGGTTGAAGACCGGGTGCGTGAGGAAATCGCTGGTGCGGCGCAGCTCGGTCGGGATCAGGGGCTCGACGCCTTTTTCAAACGCGTTGAAGCTGGGCAGCGCCTGGCTTGGGTTGGCTGATTCGGCGGCGAACACTTGCCACAGGGCTTGGATGTCCTCGCGTGTGGTGGTTTCGTCCAGCGAGATCGATACGCTTTTGTCGCAAGCCTTGCGCAGGTTCATGCCCGCTTGCCGAGCGCGTTCGATGAGCGGGGCCGAGGACTCGCCGATGGCGATCCATACGGTGTCAAAGGCGGTTACTTTGCGCAGCTTGAAGCCCAAGGTCTGCAGGCCTTGCGCAAAGATCGCGGTGTAAGTGGCCACGCGGCGGGCGATGCGCTTCAAGCCCTCGGGGCCGTGGTACACGGCGTACATGCTGGCCACGACTGCGGGCAGAACCTGCGCGGTGCAGATGTTGCTGGTGGCTTTTTCGCGGCGGATGTGTTGCTCGCGGGTCTGCAGCGCCAAGCGGTAAGCGGGTTTGCCATGCACGTCCACACTCACGCCCACCAAGCGGCCGGGCAGAGAGCGTTTGTAGGCATCGCGGCAGGCCATGAAGGCGGCATGGGGTCCGCCTGCGCCCATGGGCATGCCCAAGCGTTGCGTGGTGCCCACCACAATGTCGGCACCCATCTCGCCCGGGGGCTTGAGCAGGGTGAGTGCCAGCAGGTCGGCGGCTACGATGAGGGCTGCGGATTGTGCGTGGCTTTGGGCGGCGTAGCCACTGAGGTCTTCCACCAGCCCGGTGCTGCAGGGGTACTGCACGAGCGCGGCAAAGTGCTCAGCGTTCATCGCAGCGGTGAAGGCGTCGGCGCTCTGCGGCACCAGCACCTCAATGCCCAAGGGTTGGGCACGCGTTTGGATCACCTCGATGGTTTGCGGATGGCAAGCGCGTGAGACCACGAAGACTTTGCTTTTGCTTTTGACGGTGCGCATGGCCAAGGTCATGGCCTCGGCCGCCGCGGTGGCTTCGTCCAGCATGGAGGCGTTGGCGATGTCCATGGCGGTGAGGTCGGTCACCATGGTCTGGAAGTTGACCAGCGCTTCCATGCGGCCCTGGGAAATTTCGGCCTGGTAGGGCGTGTAGGCGGTGTACCAACCGGGGTTTACGAGGATGTTGCCCAGGATCACACCCGGCGTGTGCGTCCCGTAAT
>JAKFXJ010000027.1 GCA_021731425.1 Limnohabitans sp.
GTGGGGCATTTGGCACATTGTCAGTGGCCTGGGTTTGGCCCTTTATTGGAAGAGAAAAGATGCTCGATTGCTTGATTAAGAACGGCACCGTGGTGGACGGCACGGGTGCACCTGCCCGTGTGGCCGATGTGGGTGTGCGTGGAGGCCGCATTGTGGCGGTGGGCCAGGTGGACGAAGCCGCCCACCAAATCGTGGACGCCACAGGCTTGTGGATCACCCCCGGTTTTGTGGACATTCACACCCACTACGACGGGCAAGTGACCTGGGACGAGTGCTTCACTCCCAGCATCTACCATGGCGTGACCACGCTGCTCATGGGCAATTGCGGTGTAGGCTTTGCTCCTAAACGTCCGGGCCATGAGGACGACCTGATCAAGCTGATGGAGGGCGTCGAAGACATTCCGGGGGCTGCGCTGCACGAGGGCATCCTATGGGACTGGGAAAGCTTTCCGCAGTACATGGACGCGCTGGCCGTCACGCCGCGCAGCCTGGACTATTTGGTGCAGGTGCCGCACGACCCCTTGCGCATGTATGTGATGAAGGAACGCGCCCTGGCCCACGAGAAGGCCACGGCGCAAGACATCGAGGCCATGCGTTCGCTGTTGCGCGAAGCCCTGCAGGCTGGCGCCGCTGGGTTCAGCACCGGGCGCAGTGACAACCACCGCACTTCCGAGGGCAAGGACACCCCTGCCGCGAATGCGGGCAAGGACGAATTGACGGGCCTGGCCCAGGCCTTCGAAGGCCTGGGCCACGGCGTGTTGCAGATCGTGAGCGACTTCAATCTGTTGAACGGCCCCGACCAGTTCGACGCCGAGTTCGACAGCGTGGAAGCGCTGGCGCGGGCCAGCGGCAAGCCGGTGTCCATGACTTGGCTGCAACGCGACCCGGGTGGCGAGCAGTACCTGAAGATCCAGCAGCGGGTCGAAGCGGCGGTGCAAGCGGGCCTGCCGCTTTACATGCAGACGGCGGTTCGGGGCATTGGCGTGCTCAACGGGCTGGACGCGAGTTTTCACCCCTTCATGGGTTTTCCGTCTTACAAAGAGGTGGCGCATTTGCCTTTGGCAGAGCGTGCTCAGGCGCTGCGCGATCCGGCCCGCAAGGCCCGCATCTTGTCGGAAAAGTCCGAGCGGCTGGCTGGCGACGGCAGCGCCATTCCGCCGCTGGTGGACATCTTGCTGGCCAAGATCGACCTGATCAGCGGGCGCATGTTTGCGCTGGAGGACTCACTCAATTACGAGCCCTCGGTCATGCAGAGCTTTTTGGTGCGGGCCAAACAAGCGGGCATCACGCCGCTGGAGGCGATTTACGACCACCTGAGTGCGGGTACTGGCGAAGGCCTGATTTATTTCCCGATCTTCAATTACAACGAGGGCTCGCTCGACGCGGTGCGCCGCATGCTGGCCCACCCCCGAGCGCTCAGCAGCCTGAGCGATGCGGGTGCCCATGTGGGCACGGTGTGTGATGCCAGCTTCCCGACTTTCATGCTCACGCACTGGGTGCGTGACCGAGGTCGTGACAGTATCCCGCTTGAAAAAGCTGTGGAGATGCTCACGAGCCGCAATGCCCGGTATCTGGGTTTGACAGACCGGGGCGTGATCGCGCCGGGCATGCGTGCCGACCTGAACGCCATCGACCCCCAGCGCCTGAGCGTGGGCCTGCCCCGACTGGTGCGCGACTTGCCTGCAGGCGGCAAACGCTTTGTGCAAAAGGCTGAAGGCTATGTGGCCACTTGGGTGGCGGGCGAGCAAGTGCAGCGCGAAGGCGAGATCACCGCGGCCCGCCCGGGGCGCTTGCTGCGCATGGGCCAGGCCTGAGGGCACTCAAAAAACAAAGCCCGGCCACCTTCAGGTGCCGGGCTTTGTGTTTGGCGGAGTTTGATCAGCCGAGTTTGATCAGCCGAGGGCCTTGACCACTGCATCACCCATCTGCGCGGTGCCCACTTTGGTCGTGCCTTCGCTGTAAATGTCGCCGGTGCGCAGGCCTTGGGCCAGCACTTTTTGCACAGCCGTTTCGATGCGCTGGGCCGCTTCGGGCTGGTTCAGGCTGAAGCGCAGCATCATGGCGGCAGACAAGATGGTTGCCAGCGGGTTGGCCACGCCTTTGCCCGCGATGTCGGGTGCGCTGCCGTGGCTGGGCTCGTACAAGCCTTGGTTTTTGGTGTTCAGGCTGGCCGAGGGCAGCATGCCAATCGAGCCCGTCAACATGGAGGCTTCGTCACTCAGGATGTCACCAAACATGTTGCCGGTGACCACCACGTCAAAACGCTTGGGTTCCTTGACCAACTGCATGGCGGCGTTGTCCACATACATGTGGTCCAGCGCGATGTCGGGGTACTCTTTGCCCACTTCGGTGACCACGTCTTTCCAGAACTGGAAGGTCTCGAGTACGTTGGCTTTGTCGACGCTGGTCACACGGCCTTCGGTGCCTGCGGCTTTGCGCTTGCGGGCGGCCTGGAAGGCCACGTGCGCGATGCGCTCGATCTCGGGCTTGGAGTAGCGCATGGTGTCAAAGGCTTCTTCGGCGCCAGGGAAGTGGCCGTCGGTCGCGATGCGGCGACCGCGTGGCTGGCCAAAGTAAATGTCGCCCGTGAGCTCGCGGATGATCAAGATATCCAGGCCTGAGATCAACTCGGGCTTGAGGCTGGACGCGCCGACCAATTGTTCGTAGCAAATGGCAGGGCGGAAGTTGGCGAACAGGCCCATGTTTTTGCGCAGGCCCAAGATGGCTTGCTCGGGGCGCAGGGGCCGGTCGAGCTTGTCGTATTTCCAGTCGCCCACCGCGCCAAATAGCACGGCGTCAGACGCCATGGCCAGCTTGAGTGTGGCTTCGGGCAGGGGATGGCCAAAAGCGTCGTAAGCCGCGCCGCCCACCAAGGCGGTTTCCATCTCGAACTTCAGGTCGAGCGTGTTCAAGACTTTGACGGCTTCAGCGACGATTTCGGTGCCGATGCCATCACCGGGGAGGACTGCGATTTTCATGGGGCTTCTCGTGTTTTTATGCGTTGACGGCGGTGTGAGCCAACCAGGGTTTGGTGGCCAAGCGCTCGGCTTCGTAGGCCTTGATCTTGTCGGCGTGACGCAAGGTCAGGCCAATGTCATCCAAACCGTTGAGCAGGCAGTACTTGCGGAAGGCCTGCACCTCAAAGGGGATCTCTTCGCCTTGAGGGCGCACCACCACTTGGCGTTCCAAATCGACCGTGAGTTCGTAGCCGGGGAAGGCGGCCACTTCATTGAACAGCAGGTCCACGGCGGCTTCGGGCAGCACGATGGGCAGCAGGCCATTTTTGAAGCAGTTGTTGAAGAAAATGTCGGCAAAGCTGGGCGCGATCACGCAGCGAAAGCCGTACTGGTCAATCGCCCAAGGCGCGTGCTCGCGGCTTGAGCCGCAACCGAAGTTCTTGCGAGCCAGCAGAACTTTGGCGCCTTTGTAGCGCGGTTGGTTGAGCACGAAATCGGGGTTGGGCTTGCGGGCAGACTCGGGCACGCCGGGCTCGCCTTTATCGAGGTAGCGCCATTCGTCGAACAGGTTGGGGCCAAAGCCCGTTTTGCGGATCGACTTAAGGAACTGCTTGGGGATGA
>JAKFXJ010000239.1 GCA_021731425.1 Limnohabitans sp.
GGCTAGTTTACAGAAATCCACCATCAAGCATGATGACGACATAGAGTTTCAGATCAATTTGTGGCTCTAAGTTAATGAATTCATGTAAGTTTTTTGTGGAGGTTACTGTGGATAAATCAAGTTTTCTAGGATCTGTCTTTCAGGTCATTGCCCCAAGAGTCGCCCGAACGTTCATCACGGGTTTGGTTGTGGTGGCAGCGGCTACCGCAGCGTCAGCGCAATCATCCGATTCGCGGGTCAACATCGATGCCTTTGGCGAGGTCTTTTCCACCGCTTTGGCGGCACCGGCCAACCAAACAAGGATTTTTGTTTTCCGCAACAAACAGGCCCCGAACGCCTTACCGGTCAACATCTACCTGAACGGTCAATACCACGCATCGCTTTTGCGTGGCGGTTTCTCAGAATTTTGCGCCGCATGTTCTTTGGCATCGGGGCCTATGGCATCGCCATAGCGTCCAACACCTGGGGGCCGACTTGGGGCTCTATCGGTTTGGGTTTTGTCCTGTCCATCGGCTTGACCTTGGTGTTTTCACTCGCCATTGGTTTGTTCTCTTTGCGTGTGCGGGCCATCTTTTTTGCCATGATCACTTTGGCCGTGGCGGCTGCTTTTCAAACGCTGGCCTCGCAGTTGTCGGACTTTACCGGGGGAGAAGACGGCCTGAGTTTCAAGCTGCCTGCCTTGCTGTCGCCCAGCACCGAGTTCAGTGACGAACCCTTTTTTGGGGTCTCGCTGGATGGGCGTTTGCTGTCGTATTACCTGTTGTTTGTGCTGGCCTTGGGCATGCTCTTGGCCATGCTGCGCATCGTCAACTCGCCATTTGGACGGGTGCTACAGGCCATCCGAGAAAACGAGTTTCGGGCCGAAGCCATTGGCTACCGTGTGGTGGTGTACCGCACGCTGTCGAGTGTTTTGTCGGCGCTGTTTGCCTGTGTGGCTGGGGCCATGTTGGCCGTTTGGCTGCGCTACAACGGGCCGGACACCTCGCTAAGCTTTGAAATCATGATGGATGTTTTGCTCATCGTCGTCATTGGCGGCATGGGCACGGTGTACGGTGCGGCCATCGGCTCGGTGCTGTTTTTGCTGGCACAAAGCTATTTGCAAGACCTGCTCCGCCTGGCCAGTGAGGCGGCTGCTGCCTGGCCATTGCTGTCGGCGTTGCTCTCGCCCGACCGTTGGTTGTTGTGGCTGGGGGTGTTGTTTGTGCTGTCGGTGTATTACTTTCCAACCGGGGTGGTGGGACGCTTGCGCACTCGCGCCGCTTTGAAGCGGTTCGCCCCAAAGTCAGGCCTTGAGGAGTCGGTATGAGCTTCACGTCCCAATACCTTCCATGCGCCGGTTTGGAAATCCATTACACCGACTGGGGCAAAGCCGAAAAAGGCACCGTCATTGCTTGGCATGGGCTGGCCCGCACCGGCCGCGACATGGACGAACTGGCCGCACACTTGAGCGCCCGCGGCTGGCGTGTGATTTGCCCCGACACGGTCGGGCGCGGCTTGTCGCAGTGGAGCGAAGACCCCCAAAACGAATATTGCCTGGCCTTTTACGCCCGCTTGGCGCGAGAACTGATGGATGGCCTCCAACTGCGGGCCGTCCACTGGGTCGGCACGTCCATGGGCGGGGCGATTGGCACGGTGTGTGCCGCAGGCTTGGCAGAACCCGCGCTCAAGCACCGCATTTTGAGTGTGACCCTCAATGACAACGCGCCCGAGTTGTCGTCCGTTGCCATTGAGCGTATCAAGACTTATGCGGGCAGCCCGCCCAGCTTTGCGACAGTGACCGAGTTGGAGGCTTTTTTTCGGCAGGTTTACCAGCCTTTTGGCTGGCTCAGTGACGCGCAATGGCGTCGCTTGACAGAGACCTCGGTGCGCCGCCTGCCCAATGGCCGCATCACACCGCATTACGACCCGGCCATGGCCTTGCAGCTCACGGTGCACCCTGACGACTATTTGATCTGGCCCCACTACGACGCCCTGAATTTGCCCGTGCTCTTGCTGCGCGGGGCCATGTCGGACTTGGTCCTGCCAGAAACTGCTGCCGAGATGCACCGCCGGGGCCCAGGTGGACGCGGTTTGCTCAAGCACATCGAAGTGCCTGGCTGCGGTCATGCCCCGGCGCTGAATGTGTTGCAACAATTCGAATGGGTGACGGACTTCATTGAGTCGGTGTGAACAGCAATTGAAGGTGTGGGTTCATGGGTGTTTTCACTCTGTTGTGCGGATCGATAAGCCTGCAAAATAAAGGGATTATTTTCTGGAGTACCCATGAAGGCATTCAAACTTTTGCCATTGCTGGCCCTGGTAGCCACCAGCGCCCAAGCCCAAAACCGCGAAGTCAACATCATCTGTTCGGCCCAAGCCGCTTGGTGCAGCATGATCGCCGTGACCTTTGAGAAGAGCCAAGGCATCAAAGTCAATATGACGGCCAAAGGCTCGGGCGAGGCGATTGCCCAGCTGGCCGCAGAAAAAGCCAACCCCAAGACCGACATCTGGTTTGGCGGCACGGGCGATCCGCACCTGCAAGCGGCCGAGCAAAACCTGAGCCTCGAATACAAATCACCCACACTGCCCAAGCTGCACGACTGGGCGCAAAAGCAGGCCGCGCAGTCAGGCTTCAAAACCGTGGGCATTTACTCCGGCCCCTTGGGTTTTGGCTACAACACCGAGCTGCTGGCCAAGAAAAAGCTGCCCGTACCCAAAACCTGGGGTGACCTGCTCAAGCCCGAGTACAAAGGTGAAATACAGTCGGCCAATCCTGCGTCGAGTGGCACCGCTTACACCATGATCGCCACGCTGGTGCAGCTCATGGGTGAAGACAAGGCTTTTGACTATTTGAAAGGCCTGCACAAAAACATCAGCACCTACACCCGCTCGGGCACCGGCCCCATCAAGGCGGTGGCGCGAGGCGAGACCGCCGTGTCCATCAGCTTTGTGCACGACGGCCCTGGTGAAAAAGCCCAAGGTTTCCCGATTGAAACCATCACCCCGGCCGACGGCACGGGCGCTGAGATCGGCTCCATGTCCATCGTGCGCGGCAGCCGCAACCTAGAAGCGGCCAAGAAGTTTTACGAGTGGGCCTTGACCCCCGCAGCGCAAGAGCTGGCAGCAGCCACCTTGCAGTTCCAGCTGCCCTCGCACAAAGAGGCCAAGGTGGATCCGCGTGTGCCGGACTTCCGCAAGATCAAGATGATCAACTACGACTACGCCAAATACGGCCAGACCGCCGAGCGCCGCCGCCTGATCCAGCGCTGGGAAAAAGAAGTCAATTCGCTGCCGCGCTGATTGAAAGCCTGAGATGAATCCAGCGCTGCGTTTGCAGCGTGCATTACAAGGGTGGGTCGTGTTCGGCCTGCTCGGCTTTGCGCTGCTGCCTTGGTATTTCCTTCAACAAATGAGTTTGGCCGAGGCCATGCCAGGCATCTGGCTTGGAACAGGGGCCGGTGCCGAAACAGCCAGCGCCGCCGTGCAAGCGATGCACCACGGCCGGCCGTGGTTGTGGTCGGGCTTGGTGGGTTTGCTGCTGTGTGGCCTGGCTGTGCTGCGGCCCTGGCCAGCCCGACAGCAAGGCGG
>JAKFXJ010000112.1 GCA_021731425.1 Limnohabitans sp.
AAAGCACCATTCGCACCTTTGCCCTTTTGCCCCGGCCCATGCGGCGTTCGCTGATGCGGGAGCTGGAGCTGACGGCGCCCGAGTTATTTGAGGGGGTGCGCTCGACCGTGTTCCGCAGCTGGGACAAGCCGACCATCGTGTCGGACTTTGTTCTGCGTTGGGCGCTGGCGCATGGCTTGGCTCAGATGCGCACTTACCGGCATCGCCATGTGTCCACGGGGGATGCCGATCAGCAGGCGCAGCTGCAGTGCTTGTTGGTCGAGTTCGGGGCACTCGACTTTTTTTGCATCAACGACACCACCGACGATGCGCACGCCGAAGACCCGCGTTTGCTTCAGGTGCAGTCGGTGCTGCAGGCCATGCTGCCGCAGGCTTCGGGTTTTGAGCAGTCGGGTAATGGGGCTTCTGAGCCGAGCGAAAAGCTCACCGCACTTGCCGCCGAAATTCACCAAGGGGTGCAAGCGCCTGCGGCGCACCAAAGCCCGGTGTCGGGGTCGCGCCGCAGGGCTTGAGTGCTTTGGTCGACAGCCCTCACTTGGGCTCAGGTTTGTTGTCGGATGTGGGGCTGCCGGGGTGGTCGAAGTGCGGTACCTCCAGAGCATCGGCCACATAGGCCGGGCCCTTCATCAGCATCACGATCACGCAACCAATGGCTATGGTGAGCAAGAGCGTCCAGTGCAACACCACCACGCCAATGGCCATGTAAAGCCATTGGGTGAGTTGGCGTTCGTCTGTGGGTGAGGGGGCCTCAGGCGCAGCGAGACAAGCCAGAGCTACCAAGCCCAGGGGCAGGGCCGTTCCTGCCAAGGCGATCCAGGGCAGCTTCTTCCACAAAGCCCATTCCAAGCCCGGGGCTGAGCGGGTGAAGCCAGGCAGTTTTTGGAGCCAGTTCACAGGGTTGTTATGCGGTCGAAGTCCATGGCTCCATCATGCCATGGGCAGGAATGCACTGGGGAATGCCTAGACTTTGGCCGGTTTCGCTGCCAAGGCGACAGGCTCGCACGGGCGCTCAGGGAAGAGACAGGGTGGATGGTGTCAGGCCCGCGCGACGGGGCTGTTGCCCGGGCGAAACGAGGCCGCTAATGCCACGGCTTCTTTCACGTCCACACAAATGCCATCAGCGCCCAAGCTGCGGGCCTCATGGTTTTGCACGGTGAAGATGGGGCCGCCCAACAAGACACCGGGCTCGGGGTTGCCTGAGGCAGCCTTAAGGGCACGGATCAAGCCCGGCAAGGTCTTGAGTTGCGCTTCGGTGGCACACGAGATGCCGATCACATCAAACCACTCGTTGCTGACCGCGTGCACCAGCTCTTTTTCTGACAGAGAGATTTCAATGACCACGTCCCAACCGGCTTTGCGGAAAAAGTCGGACACGATGGTCATGCCCAAAAAATGCTGCGAGCCGGGGGCCGAGGCGAGCATGATGCGCTGCACATCACCGCCCAGTTGGGGGCCGTTTTGGTATTCGAAGCCCAAGCGGTGCGTGATCTCGTGCATGCGCACCAGTCCACAAGTGACTTCGGTGAAGTCACACAGGTCTTGCTCCCACATCTGGCCCAGCTGCCGCGCGGCGGGCGCGATCAGCTCCAGAAAAATCCGTTCGGTGGTGATGCCTTGGTGCAGCAACTCGTCGATGAATTGAGTGGTCTCAGTGGCTTGACTGGATTTGCTCAGGGCCACAAACGTGGCCAGTTGTTTGGGCGAGATGCCAGGGCCCTGTGTGCTGGGGTCCAGCTCGGCCTGCGACACCCGGTGCGCCTGCACCAGGCGCGGGATGATTTGGGTCTCAATGACCTCGGTGAGGGACTTTTTGCACTCGTCTTGACTGTTGTAGTTGTCGACCGTGTTGGACTTGGACGCCAAGCCGCGCACACCTTGACCCATGGAGGACATGAGTGTTAGCGATGCGTGTGCAAATGCCTTCAAAGGATTGAAGTGCAGGCCCGGTAAATTGAGGTACATCAAGTAGTCCAGAAGATTCTCTTGACCTTAACGCTTTCAACGATTCAACGCAAGGCTTCAGGAGGGTGAGCGCATAGGGGTTATCACCCGTAGGCAACTGCTTGAGGCGCCATGCGAGTCCTGCAAGCCCGGGATTGGGGGTATCAAGCGTTGGGTGTTTGAATTTATGATTTTTTAATTTTCAATATGATACAAATTAACATTACTTTTTAACTACTTTAAGGGTTGACCTCAGTAAACTGCCCCTTGCCTCTCTGGGGTGGTTTTCTGATTCAACAAAACAAGGAACAAGAACATGAAACGCTATGGTGCAGAATTTTTGGGCACTTTCTGGCTGGTGCTGGGCGGTTGCGGTAGCGCTGTTTTGGCCGCTGCATTTCCGCAGGTGGGCATCGGTCTGCACGGTGTGTCTTTGGCCTTTGGCCTGACGGTGTTGACCATGGCCTTTGCCATTGGTCACATCTCGGGTTGTCACCTGAACCCGGCTGTCTCTATTGGTTTGTGGGCGGGTGGCCGTTTTCCGGTCAATCAGATCTTGCCCTACATCGTGGCGCAGGTTCTGGGCGCTGTTGTGGCCGGTGGTGTTTTGTACCTGATCGCCAGCGGCGCGGCCGGTTTTGATGTGAGCAAGGGCTTTGTATCCAATGGCTACGGTGCGCATTCGCCAGGCGGTTATTCGATGATGGCGGCTTTGCTGACCGAAGTGGTGATGACCATGTTCTTCCTGATCATCATCATGGGGGCCACCGACCCACGTGCGCCTGCTGGCTTGGCACCCATTGCCATCGGCTTGGCCCTGACGCTGATCCACCTGATCAGCATCCCGGTGACCAATACTTCGGTCAACCCTGCCCGCAGCACCGGTGTGGCTTTGATTGTGGGTGACTGGGCCGTGGCGCAGTTGTGGCTGTTCTGGTTGGCCCCGATCGTGGGCGCGGTGCTGGGCGCTGGCGCTTATCGTCTGATCGCCAGCGAGGACAAATAAAACCTGCGGCGGTTTTTTCAGGAACTGGTGATGGCTTGGGCCACGATGTCAGCCGATCCGGCCGCCAAGGTGAAACCCAAGCCGCCGTGGCCCGCGTTGAGCCACAGGTTGCTGGGGCCTTGCGCCTGTCGCCCCACAATGGGCAAGCCCGTGGGTGTGGCTGGGCGCATGCCGGCCCAGGGCTGAACATCGCGACCGCTTGAGCAATCGCCAAACAAGTCCCGTGTGGCCTGCTGCAAACTGTCGATGCGCTCTTGAATCACGCGGGTGTCGCGGCCGACCAATTCGACCATGCCCGCCACCCGCAGGCGATCGCCCAAACGGGCGAAGACGACTTTGCGAGCGCTGTCGGTGATGCTGACCCGTGGGGCCAAACTGGTGCCGTTGGTGTCGACGGTGATGCTGTAGCCCTTGAGGGGGTAAATGGGCAAGCGGATGCCCACCTGCGCAGCCAGTTTGGGGGCACTGTGGCCGGTGCTCAACACAAAAGCATCGGCCGCGATCTCTTGGCCCGTGGCCAATTGCACCGCCTGCAGCAGATGCTGACGAACCCGGAGCCGCTCAACCGCT
>JAKFXJ010000070.1 GCA_021731425.1 Limnohabitans sp.
CTTTTCAAGCTGTGTTTGGGTGTTGCGGCCATCAATTGCTCGATGCGGTCAAAACGCTCTGGCGTCGTCCAATCTGCACCCACAAAATGCGGATAACCTGCAGGCAAGATGTTCTGGTTAGCCGTGGCGTACCATCCCTTGGCCTCGATTTGCGCACTGTTCAGAGTTGGATTCTCAGCATACGGAATCCAACCCTGCCAGTCGTATTGCGCAAGCCATCCCGGCGCAGGGGCCACACCGCGAATGTCGTTGTCCGGCCCACGCACCGGCACTTTGCCGATGGCCTTAAAAGCCACCTCCCCCTGTGTGTCGGCCATCACCACGCTTTGCATGGGTGCATGGTGGCCGGCAAAGGCTTGTGTTAACTGAGACACAGTTTGGGACCAGTTGGCCTGCATGCCAGCATCGAGGGTGAGGTTGTCGGGCGTGAGTGCGGACCAGCGCAAGCTGATGGCGTAGGCAGTCGTGTTGAGCAATCCAGTGTATTGCGGCTGCACATCGCTGATGACCGGGACATGTCGGGTGCTACGCACAGTCAGGTTCACATCGCCCTGCCCTTTGACGCGAATGATTTCTTGGCGTGTTTGAAACGCGGCCAAACCCTCAGGCGTTCGGTATTGACCCGGACGTGCAGCATCGAGTTGTTCAAGATACAGGTCTTGCACATCGGGTCCGGTGTTGGTGAAACACCAGGCCACACCCCGGGTGCGACCCAAAACTACAAATGGCAAGCCGGGCAATGTGGCGCCCATCACGTCCAGGGGGGGCAAGGACTGCCCTTGCCAAACCGTCGCTGGGGACTGCAAGCGTGCAAAGTACCAAATGGCCGGGGCGCTGAGTGCCAAATGCGGGTCATTGGCCAGCAAAGGATGGCCACTTTCAGTGTGACTGCCGGGCACGACCCAGTTGTTGCTGCCTTTGCCGTCCAAGACACCCATGTCGCGGACCCATTCGGCGGACCATTGGGCCAGCAGATTGCCCTCGTTGGAAATTTTTCTGGGCAGCTCAAGAGCGGCTTGTGGTTTGGTATTGCTTGCCTCATAAACACCCAGTTGGGCATAAAGCGCAGGCAAATCCACCGCTGTCGCAGCTTGCTCACCGGGGTACGGCGGCATCAGTTGCCACAGTTGGGTGTTGTTCAGCACTTTGGAAGACGTCAGTCGAGCAAACTCCTGGCCCCAATTGCCCCCAAGATCCAGAGCCATCATCAAGGCCCAGCCCACACTGTCTTCGGGTGACCAAGCCAGGCCCGAATGACCACCCGCTTTTGCACCCAAAATCTGGAACTCGGGCGATGGACGCACTGCGCCTGAACGCCAAGCGGTCTGAATACCCTCACTGTAGGCCTGCAAAGAAGCTTGGGCCAAAGGTGAAAGGTTTTTCAGTTGCTCACGCGCCATGCGAATGATGCCCAGGGTGCGCATCAGCTTGTTGGTGTCCAAGGTGGCGGGCCCCAGAATCTCGGACAGCTCACCGTGCATGACACGGCGGTTGAACTCCAGTTGCCAGCCACGCTCTTGGGCGTGGACAAAACCCATGGCCCGCCAAGCATCCAACGGCGAAGCGGCCTGGATGTGTGTCACATCAGAGGCATCGCGACCGATGCTCACGGGCTTGGTCAGACCAGGCAGTTGCAGTGTGCCGTCGAGTCGGGGCAAGCTGCGCAGCATCTGTACCGCCAACACGCCGCTCACGAACAACACAGCGACCACCATGAACACACTCAAACGTCCGAGCCATTTCATAAAGAAGTCCCCTTGTTTTGTATTTTTATCAACCTGTCAAATATGGCCCCAAACCATCAGCGCGTCACGCCCTTCGGTGACCAGGTCCACCTTGGCGCCCACAGGCAGCAACACCTTGGTCTCGACATGGCCAAAAGGTAAACCGCTGAGCACGGGTGCCTTGATTTGGCTGCGCAGCCAATCGACCACAGTGGCCAGCTTGAAACCTTTGTCGTGGGCAGGCACCAACTTGTACTTGCTGAATTGCCCGATCAACACCGCTTTTTGTTGTGCCAACACGCCCGCATGCAAGAGCTGCGTGAGCATGCGCTCCACGCGGTAAGGGTGCTCACCCACGTCTTCAAGGAACAGCACACCGCCTTTCATTTGCGGGAAATAAGGCGTGCCCAACAAGGAGGTCAGCACCGTCAAGTTGCCGCCCCACAGCGGCGCGTCTTTGACCAACACACGGCGTTCTGCTTCTGCCTTGGTCAGTTGCCAGCCGGTGCCCTCCCCTTGCTCCAGCAGCAGGTCATCAAAACAGGCCTGCATGATGTCATCGGGTTCCTGCTCCGAACCAAAGTCTTCACACAGCGCCGGGCCCTGCCAGCTGATGCGTCCGGTCTTGGCCAACACCGCCTGGTTGAAAGCTGTGAAGTCACTCAGGCCCACAAACTGCAGACCGCCATCAATGGCTTTGGCGATCTGTTTATAGGGCAAAGCGGGCAGGATACGTGTGAGACCGTAGCCGCCACGTGAGATCAGCGCCACATCGGCACTACTGGCGGCTGCTCGAGTAATGGCAGCGATGCGAGTGGCGTCGTCGCCGGCAAAGCGCATGTGGGTGTCAAGAGCCGACTCGTCCACTTCCACCTCATGGCCTTGTGCTTTGAGGCGTTTGAGGCCCCGGCGAAAAGCCGCTTTGTCGCGCACTGCGCTCGAGGGGGAAAAAATGTAAATGTGGGCCATGAGTGTGTTCTTAATCAGGGCTTGAAGTGTCGCACAGCCGCCTCGGCAATCGCCCTGCCCTGCTCTTGTACAAAATGGCCTGCATCGGGCAGGATCATGGGCTCGGGGCAGCCCTTGATCTGGCTTTGCAAATGGCGCATCACAGGCTCGCCCAGCACCGGATCTTGCTGGCCAATGGCCATGAAGCTCTGGCCTTGCCAATCGTTACGCCAGAAGTCCCGTGCTTGCCTGGAGATGGTTGCACCGGGCGAATCGGCAAACTCCGGCACCATGGGTGGAAAAGCCCGCAGCGCGGCGCGAAAACCTTTGTCTGGGAACGGCGCGTTGTAGGCGGCCGTCTCTTGCGGCGTCATGCTGCGGTTGCCGCGGGCAAACAACTTGCCCACGTCAAACTGGGGCTGGCTATGGCACCAGTCGCGCCAGGCCAAAAAGCCAGCACTCAGAGGCTCCTCGCCCGTGGCCAAGGTCGTGTTCATGACCAGCAGGCCTTTGTAACGCTCGGGCGCAGCCATGGGCAAGGTCAGACCCAAAATGCCGCCCCAATCCTGCACCACCAGCACCACGCGCTGCAAATCCAACCGCTCGATCAAATCCAACAAAGACTGGCGGTGGGTTTCAAACTGGTGAAAGTTGTCTTTTTTGGGCTTGTCACTCTTGCCAAAGCCGATCAGGTCGGGTGCCACCACACGGTGCACCGCCGCCAGCCAGACCGGGATCATCTTGCGGTAAAGGTAACTCCAAGCCGGGTTCCCGTGTAGGCACAGCCAGGTCAGTGGCGCATTCGCATCACCCTCGTCCAAATGGTGCATGCGCAGGCCCG
>JAKFXJ010000093.1 GCA_021731425.1 Limnohabitans sp.
CAGCCTGACCGCCTCCATCTTGAATTCCAGCGTGTACTTGGCCCGTTTCCTCGTTTCACTCATCTCGTTCTCCTTGAACTGATTTTTAACCATCAGCTAAGCAGTACGTTTTTCGGGGGCAAGGTCAGTTCTTGAAGTTGAAGTGCTCGATCAGACCGGCTTTGGTCAAACGCTTGGCAATCTGTTTGGGGTCATCGTGCTCGGCCTCAAACGGGTCCACCATGCCCAGCCGCACCAGATCGGCCATCTTCACCTCTACCGGCATGGTGCAGCAGTTGGCGGCGCAGCTGTCGCACAACCCGTTTTTGTAACGGGTCCAAGTTTCGCAACGGTCAACATCGACAACGGCAATAGGAGATCTCATGGAGGTAATTATCCCGGGTGTTTGCTCAAACCGATTGCGCTTGACCCCAGTAGTGAAACGTCATGGGTCTAGGACCCGCCAGGTAAGCCGATTGCGTTTGAGCGGCAAACCCGGCATCTTGCAGCAAGGCGGGTATGTCACGCCCCAGCTGACAACCTCCGGCCAAAGGCCCCCAGAGCGGTTGTAAGCGCTTTTGCCAGCGGCGCACACCCGCATCAGGGGCACGGCCATGTTCGCAAAACAAGAGTTTGCCACCCGGCACCAGCACCCGGCGCATCTCGCGCAAAGCCTGCAGCGCATCCGGAATACTGCACAAGGTGTAGGTGCAAACCACGGTGTCAAAGCTGGCGTCGGCCGTGGGCAGTTGCTCGGCCGACAGACCCATCAGCTCCACAGCGATGCCTGCCTTTTGGCTGCGCTTTTGAGCCAGGCGGTGCATCTGCATGGCCGGGTCCACGCCCACCAAACGCGTCAAGCGGCTGCGGTCATAAAACGGCAGGTTGCGCCCGGTGCCCATGCCGATCTCCAGCACCCGCCCCTGCGCTTGGGGAACCAACTGGCGGCGCTGCGCCTGCACCATCGGCAGGCCACAGGCGAAGTCGATCATGTAGGGGAGCACCACGCGGTCGTACCAGTTCATAGCGCTCCTTAGAGGCCTCAGCCCTTCTTGGCCACCAAGGTCAAGATGTCATAACTGGCAACCACCTCGCCGAGCTGGTTGGTGACCTCCACATCCCACGCGACCACGCCCTGGCCCACGCCGTTGGCATCTTTTTTGTTGCGGTCGATCTTGCGTTTGGCCGTCAGGCGGGCCTGTATGGTGTCGCCAATGCCCACGGGCTTGACGAAGCGCAGGGTGTCGAGGCCATAGTTGGCCAGCACCGGGCCGGGCGCGGGCGAGACAAACAAACCCGCTGCGGCTGACAGCACAAAGTAGCCGTGTGCAATGCGCTTGCCAAACGGCGAATCCTTGGCCGCGATCTCGTCGAAGTGCATGTAGAAATAGTCGCCCGACAAACCACAAAAGGCCACGATGTCGGCCTCGCCCACGGTGCGGCGGTGGGTGAGCAGGCTCTCGCCAATCTGCAACTCTTCAAAGTAGCGGCGGAAGGGGTGAACCTCGGTTTCGATCAGCTTGGCGCCGCGCATGTACTCGCCGGTCACAGCGGCGATCATGGTGGGCGAGCCCTGCAACGCGGTGCGCTGCATCAGGTGCTTGACGGCGCGGATGCCGCCGAGTTCTTCACCCCCACCAGCACGGCCGGGGCCGCCGTGTTTGAGCGGGGGTAGCGGTGAGCCGTGGCCGGTGGATTCGACCGCGGCTTCGCGGTCCAGAATGTGCAGGCGGCCATGCAAAGCCGCGGCCACAGGGATCATGCGGGCAGCAATTTGCGGGTCTTTGGTGACCAGCGTGCCGACCAAGCTGCCTTGGCCGCGTGCGGCCAATTCCAGGGCTTCGTCGATGCCGTCGTAAGGCATGAGCGTGCTCACGGGGCCAAAGGCTTCCACGTCGTGCACGCTGTCGGTGTGCAGCGGCTTTTGGCACAGCAGCAGCGTGGGCTGGAAGAAAGCACCGCCCTCCGCGCCCTGCCCCACAGGCTTGAAATCGGCACCGCCGCCAAACACCAGCTCGGCGCTTTGACGCAGCAGGGCCACACGCTCGGCCACATCGGCTTGTTGCGAATGCGAGGCCAGCGCCCCCATCTTCACGCCTTCAACAGACGGGTCACCCACCACCACTTTGGCCAAACGGGCATTGAGCTTTTCAGCGACGGCTTCAAGGTGCTGGCGCGGCACGATGGCGCGGCGAATCGCGGTGCATTTTTGGCCCGCTTTCACGGTCATCTCGCGGGCGACTTCTTTCACGAACAAATCAAACTCTTCGTCGTCGGGCGTCACATCGGGCGCGAGGATGGCGCAGTTGAGCGAGTCGGCTTCGGCGTTGAAGGGGATGCTGTGTTTGACCACATTGGGGTGCACACGCAGCATGGCGGCGGTGTCGGCCGAGCCGGTGAAGGTGACCACGTCTTGGCCGTTCAGGCGGTCCAGCAGATCACCCGTAGAGCCGATCACCAGCTGCAAAGCGCCTGCAGGCAGGATGCCCGAAGCTTCCACCAAACGCACCATGGCTTCGGTCAAGTAGCTGGTGGACGAGGCGGGTTTGCCAATACAAGGCATGCCCGCCAAAAAGCTGGGCGCGAACTTTTCCAAGAGACCCCAGATGGGGAAGTTGAACGCATTGATGTGCACCGCGATGCCGCCGCGTGGCACCAGAATGTGTGTGCCTGCAAAGCCACCCTTTTTGCCCAAGGGGAAGGCCGGGCCCTCGTGGATCAGGTTGCCGCTGGGCAGTTCGTTGCTGCCCATGCCCGAATAGGCAAACAGCGTGCCCGCGCCGCCCTCGATGTCCACCCAGCTGTCAGCGCGTGTCGCGCCTGTGTGGGCTGAAATGGCGTACAGCTGCTCTTTGTGCTCACCCAAGTATTTGGCCAAGGCCTTCAGGCGCTGGGCGCGTTCTTGAAAATCCAGCTTGAGCAAATTGGGCAGGCCCACGGTGCGGGCGTAATGCACCGCGTCGCCAAAGTCGATGGCCTCGGCATGGGTTTGGAACACCGTTTGGCCGTTGATGGCACTGCGCAAATTTTGCGCACCTTGCTGGCCGATCCACTGGCCACCAATGAAACTTTGCAGGACTTGGGACATGGGCAAACGCTTTCTTTGATGTTCAAACCCAGTCAACTCGAATTAACCAACCGGGCGGTCGGGAAATTCTAGTCGGTTTACAGCACATCGCTATCGGTGATTCTTCTTAGGCTTTCCAAAATTAATAAGCATGCATATAATATCCTCACTTTTTAACTTCATTGGCTGGAGCCTGCATGAGCACTGCATCGTCTCAACTCCCTGTCATCGTCGCTGGTGGTGGCATTGGCGGCTTGGCCGCTGCCCTCGCACTGGTACGCCAGGGCTTTGCCGTCACCGTGCTGGAGCAAGCCCCCGAAATCGGCGAGATCGGCGCGGGCATCCAAATTGGTCCCAACGGCTTTCATGCGTTTGACGCTTTGGGTGTTGGCGACAAGGCCCGGGGCCGTGCGGTCTACACCGACTTCATGGTGATGCATTACGCCATCGACGAATACCAAGT
>JAKFXJ010000230.1 GCA_021731425.1 Limnohabitans sp.
GCGAAGAAGTCGCCGCCCCAAGCCACCACCGCGAGACGGCCCAGACCGATGACGGCGGCGACTTCTTCGCCCAACTGGCCAGCCACTGGAAGAAAAACTACAGCGGCTGGAGCGCCTGGATGCTCACGCCCGACCTGAAGCTGCCCAGCAAAATGCGCCTGAAAGAATCGCGCCGCGTGCCCATGTGGAACGGCCCCATCGAATGCCGCTTGTTCCGCTTTGACATGATCAAGGGCAGCTTGAAGCGCACATCCACAGACGCCTCTGCCGACAACCCGGGGTCACCCGGCACGCCTGCGCCATGACGACCCATGCCCCCGCACGCCGCGTGCTGGACACCAACATCGTGCTCGACCTCTGGGTGTTTGACGAACCTAAGGCCGAGGCACTGCGCACCAGCTTAGAGAGCGGCAGCACGCAGTGGCTGGCCACCGCTGCCATGCGCGAAGAACTGGCCCGCGTGCTGGCCTACCCGCAAATCGCCAAACGCCTGACGCACCGCCAACTGCCCGCCAGCGCGGTGCTGGGCCACTTTGACCGCCATGTTCAGCTGCAACCCGATGCGCCCAAAGCCCCCTACGCCTGCAAAGACGCCGATGACCAAAAGTTCATCGACCTGGCCGTGCAGCACACCGCCATCTTGCACAGCAAAGACGCACACGTGCTGTGCATGAAAAAACGCCTACAGCGCTGCGGCGTGGCATTGAACCCCTTGATGGACGTCTTGGAGACGGCCTGAATTTTTTGAAGAGACCGCTATGAACACCACCGCTGGCTTGGAAGCCGAAGACTTTGACACCCTGGACAACATCTTGGACGACTTGCGCGAGCGCTTTGAAGAGACGCCGCAATGGGAGTTTTGTGAGGGTTTCATGGCGGCGCTGGTGTGCTGCCGCCGCGCCATTCCGGACAGCGAGTGGCTGCCCATGCTGCTGGGTGTGGATGAGGGAGAGGATGGTGGCAGCTTTGTCGATGACGCCCAGCGCCAGCAGTTCATGGCTTTGTGGCAGCGCCGCTTTGACGAGATCAAGCTCGCACTCGACACGCCCGTGGAAGCACTGGACGACGACAAAGCCTATGCGCCCGAAGTGATGGATGTGCGCGGCGCGATCGCGTCATTGCCGCCCGAAGAGCGCGAAGAAATCGAGGACAGCGAGATCCCGTCGTTTGCGCAAGTGTGGGCGCTGGGCTTCATGTTTGCGGTAGAGAACTGGCCTGACGAGTGGGCCGCGCCCAAGGACAAAGACGCGGCCAAGTGGTACGACTTGTCGCTCCAAGCCATCGTCGCCCTGACCGAAGACGACGACGCGGTGCCAACCCTCTCGGCCTTGTCAGAAGACGGCCCACCCAGCGTGAGCGAAGAGCGCCTGAACGCTTATGGCGAGGCGCTGTGGGCGGTGTATGACCTGCGCGAGATCTGGCGCAACATCGGCCCGCGTGTGGCCCAGGTCATCAAAGATGCCACACCGGGCCGCAACGATGCTTGTAGCTGCGGCAGTGGGAAAAAATACAAAAAGTGCTGCGGGGCCTGAGGCCACAGCAAATCAGCACCCACCGCGGACGGGCTGCGTTCCTACGGAGTCATCACCTTCAAACCATCCACTTCGCCAGCGCGTCGCTGGTGGCTTCGGGCAGTTCTTCGGGGATGAAGTGGCCAGAGGCCATGACCTGACCTGCCACATGGCCTGCACATTGCGCTTGCCACAGCTCCACGGGCTTGAACATGCGGTTGACAACACCGCGGTTGCCCCACAAGACCAGCGTGTCGCAGGCGATTTGGTCGCCACGCTCTCGGCCCTCAAAGTCGTGCTGCAGGTCGATGCCTGCACTGGCGCGGTAATCTTCGGCCGCGCTGTGGATCGCAGCGGACCAACCTTTTTCGTTGAGAGTGGGGTTGCAAAAGGCGCGTTCGTATTCGGCCAAGGCTTCAGACTCGATGTAACCCAGCCCCTGGCTGCCCCAGCCGCCCAGCTTGGCGTGCAGATAGGCCTTGGGGTTACCGCCGATCATGAACTCGGGCAGCGGTGCAGGCTGCGTCAGGTGGAACCAGTGGTAGTAGGCCTGTGCAAACGCAAAGTACGGGTCGGCCACCGGGCCGGAGACCTCCGGAGTTTTTCCCCACAGACCGCTGTACATGTCGAAGGTGGGCGCGATGTCGATCACGCACAACTTCTTGACGCGCGGTGCATGGTCCAACGCCAAACGGTGCGCCACGCGCCCGCCCCGGTCGTGACCGCACAGGAAAAAATCACCCACGCCCAGGGCGTCAAGCAAGGCCACCACCTCTTGCCCCATGGCGCGTTTGCTGTAGTGCGCGTGCTCGGCGTCGCCCACGGCGTGCGATGAGTCGCCGTAACCCCGCAGGTCGGGCATGACCAGACGGTATCGGCCGCGCAAGTTTTGCGCGACGCGGTGCCACATGACATGGGTTTGCGGAAAGCCGTGGAGCAGCACCATCACCGGCAGATGCGCTTGCGCAGCCCAATCGGACGATTGCCGAAAGCAAACTGGCAGGCCCGCCACTGTGAGGGTTTGCCGCTCGAAGCCTTCAAACCAGGACATCAGTCGACCTTGGCGCCCGAGGCTTTGACGACTTCGGCCCATTTTTTGTGCTCGGCGTCAATCATGGCCGCAAACTGCGCGGGTGTGTTACCGCTGGGAATTGCGCCCAAAGTGGCCAGGCGCTCTTTCATGGCCGGAGTGGCGAGCGACTTGGCAACCTCTTGCTGGATGCGGCTGACCACGTCGGCGGGCGTGCCTGCAGGGGCCAACAAGCCAAACCAGCTGCTGGCTTCAAAGCCTTTGAGGCCGGCAGCTTCTTCGACGGTGGGCAGCTCGGGCATGGCCGCAGAACGCTGGCTGCTGGTCACCGCCAAGGCTTTGAGTTTGCCGCCTTTGATCAGAGGCATGGCAGAGGGCAGGTTGTCAAACATCACGTCCATGGTGCCACCCGACAGATCAAGTAGAGCTGGGGCAGAACCCCGGTAAGGAATGTGGGCCATGAAAGTGCCGGTTTGTGACTTGAACAACTCACCCGCCAAGTGGATGGAGGTGCCGTTGCCGCTGGAGGCCATATTCAACTTACCGGGGTTGGCTTTGGCATATTTGATGAAGTCGTTGACGGTGTTGATTTTGTTGGCCGCCGCTTTTTCGGCGTTGACCACCATCACGTTGGGCACACCCGCCACGAGGGTGATGGGGGCGAAGTCCTTGAAGGGGTCGTAGGGCAGCTTGCTGTACAGAGCGCGGTTGATGCCGTGTGTGCCCACGGTGCCCATGAGCAGGGTGTAGCCGTCACCTGCAGACTTGGCCACTTGCTCGGCCCCCAGGTTGCCGCCTGCGCCACCCTTGTTTTCAATGACGAATTGCTGGCCAAACGCTTTGCTCAGGTCCGGTGCGATGGCGCGGGCCAGGATGTCTGTGGTGCCACCGGGTGCAAAGGGCACCACGATCTTGACAGGCTTGTTGGGCCAGGCGGTTTGCGCCCAGGCTGCAGAAGTGG
>JAKFXJ010000359.1 GCA_021731425.1 Limnohabitans sp.
CAACGAGATGCTGTTCATCGTGCAGCATCAGCTTCATCCACAATTCGCTGGTCTGGTGCTGCACGATGAACAGCATCTCGTTGTGGTCGGGCGAGAGCGGTTGCTGCGCGTTCAGGATGGCGTCGAGTTGCAGGTAGTCGCCGTAGCTCATGCGGCCGTCAAAGTCGAGCTGGGCTTTTTCTTCGTGCACGATGCGCTCGCCTGTGGCATCGCCCGCTGCGGCGCTGCTTGTGTTGGAGGCAGAGGCTGAGGAGAAAGGGCAGGAACTCATGACAAGTCTTTCATGTCACGGCGTTCTTTTGCGCAAAGCGGGCGTCTTGCCACTCGCCGCTTTGCATGACCTGGCACAGGTGTTCTGCGGCCTGCCACACGTCGGCATAGCCCACATACAGCGGTGTGAAACCAAAGCGCAGGATGTCGGCGTGCAGGCCGCCATCGCCCGCCCTGAAGTCGCCAATCACGCCGCGCGCGATCAAGGCCTGCACGATGGCGTAAGCGCCATCTGTGCGGGTCAGGCTCACTTGCGAGCCGCGCAGGGCTTCCTCAGTCGGTGTGGCGATGCCAAAGCCGTGGCCATGCAGGCGTGTGCGCACCAGTTGCATGAACAAGCCCGTGAGTGCCAACGATTTTTGGCGCAGCGCCGTCATGCCGCCCAGAGCTTCGGCGTTCAAAAAAGCGTCCATGCCGCAGTCGAGCGCAGTCAGGCTCAAGATGGGCTGGGTGCCGCACTGGTAGCGGGTAATGCCTTTGGCGGGCTGATAGTCGGGCGTGAAGGCAAACGGCGCGGCATGGCCCCACCAACCGGCCAGCGGTTGCCAAAACCGGTCGGTGTGCTGCGGGTGCACCCACACAAAAGCCGGAGCGCCGGGGCCGCCGTTCAAGTATTTGTAGCCGCAGCCCACCGCAAAGTCGGCCCCTGAGCCGTTCAGGTCGACCGGCACCGCGCCAGCGCTGTGCGCCAAGTCCCACACGGTGAGGATGCCTTGGGCGTGGGCTTGCGCGGTGACGGCCTGCATGTTGTGCATGGCCCCGGTGCGGTAGTTCACATGCGTGAGCATGAGCACGGCCACATCGGCTTGCAAGGCGGCGGCGATCTCGTCGGCCTCGACAAGTTGCAGGGTGTAGCCGTGTTCTTTGCAAAGTGCTTCGGCGATGTACAGGTCGGTTGGGAAGTTGCTGCGCTCGCTGACGATTTTGGTTTTGTGCGGGTTGTCGGCCTTGGCGATGTGCAGCGCGGCGGCCAGCACTTTGAACAGGTTGATCGAGGTGCTGTCGGCGGCGATCACTTCGCCTGCTTGAGCGCCGATGACCCGGGCAATTTTGTCGCCCACGCGCTGGGGCAGGGTGAACCATCCTGCGGTGTTCCAGCTTTTGATGAGGTCCGTTCCCCATTCGTGTGTGACGGCATGGGCCACGCGGGCTGGCACGGTTTTGGGCAACACGCCCAGCGAGTTGCCGTCCAGGTAAATCACGCCGGGTGGCAAATCGAATTGCTCGCGCAGGGCGCGCAGCGGGTCTTGCGCGTCCAGCAGTTCGCAGTCTTGCAAGGTGGGGGTGAGGTTCATCATGGGAGTGTTTGACAAAGAGTGTTTCAAAGTTCGCGCAAGACGGCCCGCACGGGGCTGGCGTCGGCGCTGATGAGTTTCAGGGGCAGGGCGATCAGCTCGTAATCGCCTTCGGGCACCTCGTCGAGCAGCAGGTTTTCCAGCACGCGCAAGCCGCGTTGGCGGATCACTTGGTGGCTGGGCAGCGCTTTGCTGTCGGCTGGGTCGATGCTGGCGCTGTCGGTGCCGATCAGCTGCACGCCCAGGTCGGCCAGGTGCTGCACGCAGGCCGGGTCAAAGGCGGTGAGTTGGGTGTCAAAGCGGTCCAGTGGCATGTGGCGGTAGGTGCGCACGAGAACGCGTTCTGGCAGGTCGTGCAGTCCATGCTGCAAGTGGTCCATGGTGATCAAGGGGCCCACATCGATGGCATGAATGACGCGGCAATGGCCCAGAAAGGGCAGCAGTTCCAAAGCGCCCACCGCCGCGCCTTGCGGGTCGTAGTGCAGCGGGGCATCGGCATGGGCACCCACATGCGGTGACAGGGTGATGGCGCTCACGTTGACGGGGCATGTGTCCGACAGCGTGGCGGCCCATTGCTGACTGTAGGGCGTGTCGCCCGGAAAGACCGGGCTTTGTGCGCCCACAGGAGGGGAAATGTCCCAGAGTTTGTCCCAAAGTTTTTTCATGGTGAGCGAAGGTAGCACCGCCCAAAAAACCGTGGTGTCGGTTATTTCCAACACCCGTAAAAAAGACTTCAGGGGTTCAGTGCAGGCAAGCCGTGACGGCGGCGGGCTTGTTCGCAGGCGGGGCTGCCTTCTTCAAATTCCCGGCAGGGCGATGGCCGCCATTCGTAGATGCCACAAATCGCTTTTTCGCCGGTTTTGCCATAGAGCGCGGCGCAGCGCGGCGGGCTGTGGTCGGTGCCGCGCATGCGGCAGGTGTGCTCGGTGATGGGCGAGGCGAGGCCTGCGGGCACATCGCCGCCGCTTTCTTCGTACTCGTACACAGAAAAGTCCACCCGAAAGCTCACGCAGCAAGCGCCGCAGGTGGTGCACGCAGACATGTCAGGCCTTGACGCGGCCCAGCAGCAAAAACTCCATCAAGGCTTTTTGCACATGCATGCGGTTTTCGGCCTCGTCCCACACGACCGATTGGGGGCCATCGATGACTTCGGCGCTGACTTCTTCACCGCGGTGCGCAGGCAGGCAGTGCATGAAGAGGGCGTCTGGCTTGGCCACTTGCATCATGGCTTCGTCCACGCACCAGTCGGCAAAGGCTTTCTTGCGGGCTTCGTTTTCGGCCTCATAACCCATGCTGGTCCACACGTCGGTGGTGACCAGGTCAGCGCCACGGCAGGCGTCTTCGGGGTCTTTGAAGATTTTGTAGCTGTCGGCACTGCGCAAACCGGCCACGGCTTGGTCCACTTCGTAGCCGCTGGGCGTGCTCAGGTGCACCGTGAAACCCAGCAACTCGGCGGCTTGCAGCCAGGTGTTGGCCATGTTGTTGCCGTCGCCCACCCAGGCCACCACTTTGCCGGCAATGGCACCGCGGTGCTCAATGAAGGTGAAGATGTCCGCTAGGATCTGGCAGGGGTGAAACTCGTTGGTCAGGCCGTTGATGACGGGCACGCGCGAGTGCGAGGCAAAGCGCTCGATCTTGTCTTGACCGTAGGTGCGGATCATGACGATGTCGGTCATGCGGCTGATCACGCGGGCGCTGTCTTCGATGGGCTCGGAGCGGCCCAGCTGGCTGTCGCCCGTGGTCAGGTGCACCACCGAGCCGCCCAGCTGGTACATGCCCGCCTCAAAGCTCACGCGGGTGCGGGTGCTGGCTTTTTCGAAAATCATGGCCAGCGTGCGGTCGGCCAGCGGGTGGTATTTTTCGTAGGCCTTGAACTTGCGCTTGATCTCGGCGGCGCGTGCAAACAGGTGTGCGTATTCGTCGGCCGTGAGG
>JAKFXJ010000225.1 GCA_021731425.1 Limnohabitans sp.
GAAAGCGTCAGGGCCACCGTCACCGATCAGATTGTCAGCACGAGTAGTGAGCGACCTATGGCAAGGTTTAGAAAAGTTTTTTGAAATCAATGACTTAGGGCAACAAATCACCTCGATGATTTATGCGGTGTACCTTCCGTGTGTTTTGCCTGATTCAAAAACACCAAACAGGATGGTCTTCACAGCATATAAGTTCTTGATCTCAATAGAAATACCGAAGAAACGCCGTGTGCATGGCGTGTGTGCCCACAGCATGTAGCCCTTACTTTTTGCGGAGTGGCGTTTGCTCAAGTGGTGGGGTGAAGCCTTCACCAAGCAGCATGGCTGCCTTATCAGACGCTGTCGCAGCTTTCGCTGTTTGCGACCTCATTTTTCTCAAATGATGAATTTCGAACTTGATGTCGAGCGAAACAGGCAGCCCAGAGCCAATCAGCGCAGCATCTTCCATCGCCAAAGATGAAACTCCAGCCTCTTTGAAGACCTCTAGAGCCGTCCTGCACAGTGGCATCTTCAAAGGCGGCACTCCTTGCTCCAGACGGGTCAATGTGGTTCTGGTGACCCCAAGAATTGCTGCAAGTTCACCTTGACTCATGCCTAGCGCATTGCGAACGGCGCAGACGTATGCCCCCCAGAGCAAACATTGATCAGGGTCGCGCACAACTTTCGGTTGCTCAGCAAAAAATCTTGTCGCTGTGGCCATCACCTTATTTTTCCAGCTTTTGTCCATTTTTTTGAACAACGGACAAAATTTCTGTTGCATAGCAGACTAGTTGTACGCTATATTTCACATAACAGTCCAAATGATGGCTATACATGAAATCAGGATCACTTAATTCGACGGCGCAAGTTCATCAGTTCTTGAGCCAAATCTCGGACCGTCGCTGCTCGATCAGCGACTCAAAGGTCAAGGGCTTGCAGCTCGAACGTCTGCGAACAGGTGTCGGCAGATGGCGCTTCCGCTGTGAGGACGAAGATGGTCGTGGGCGTAACTGCATAACCCTTGGGAATGCTCCTTTACTCAGCTTGGCAGAGGCTCGTACGCTTGCTGAAAAGGCGAGAAAGCAAATATCCATCGGTGAGCACCCCGTTGCAATAAAAGCACTTCAGCGGCAGGTGCCAACCTTGTTCGCCTTCATCCATGAGCACTACCTGCCCTACGTTGAGGGCTACAAGCGCTCTTGGAAGTGCGATTTGGGCTTACTTCGTAAACACATCGAGCCCATCTGGGGCAAAAGGTATCTGGATCAGATCACCAAGGCCGATGTCATTGCCCTCATGGCCAAGCACCGCACAACCCATGCGCCGGGGTCATGCAACCGTCTGCTGATTTTGTTGAGGTATGTGTTTTCATGCTCCCTCAAATGGGAGATACCCGGTATCAAATCGAACCCCACTGCGGGAATCCCCCTCATGAAGGAGGACAACGTCAAGGAGCGGTATCTGTCGTCCACTGAGGCTAACCGGCTGTATGAGGTGCTCATGGAATCTGAGAACGCGATGCTCAAGTACATCATTCCCATGCTCATCTTGACGGGGGCACGCAAACGTGAGGTCTTGGACGCACGCTGGGAAGATTTCGACTATGAACGCTGTATTTGGCGCATTCATACGACCAAGCTGGGTAAGCCAAGGTTCGTGCCCATGTCAGACGCCGTCATGAACCTTCTGGAATCTGTGCCTCGATATGACTGTATCTGGGCCTTCCCCAATCCCAAGACGCTCAAACCCTACGTTTCCATTTTCCACTCGTGGAATACTGCTCGGCAGGAAGCTGGCTTGGCCGACGTTCGCATACATGACCTCAGGCACTCGTATGCCAGCTTCTTGGTCAACGCTGGTCGCACCTTGTACGAAGTTCAGCGCCTGCTTGGGCACACCCAAATCAAGACTACGCAGCGCTACGCGCATCTCTCCCACGACACCTTGCTCGATGCCACAAATGCCGCAAGCAAAGCGATTGGTGCAGACCTATCAGCAATGACGCAATTCATGACACCACGACCAGCATCGCCGTCATTGAGGCTTCAATGAGCACCTCATGCGCCCATTACGCCGAGCGCTTACAGCGTGCTCACTACACCGCTTGGTTTAGTGAGTTTGCCGAGTGGACTCATGCCCTCACCGTCACCTCCAGCCCACCTTTGACCAAAAGGCCTCGTACAAAGTTTGCAACAGTGAATGCGGCTGCTCATTTCATCAGTGTTTTGAACCGCAGGGTGCTTGGTCGCCGCTGCGTTGCCAAGGGCCACAGAATCGCCTGTGCGGGTGTTTGGGGCGCTGGTGCATATGGCGTCACACCGCACGTACATTTGGCCCTCCAAGCCCCTTCTGGCATGGCCTACGAGGAAATGAACCTTGCCATCGTGGATGCGTTGGAAAAGACACGAGGTCTCGGAGCTGAATACGACATCAAGCCTTACACCTCTGAGGGCTGGCTCGAATACATGCTCGACCACGGAACAGACGGTCTGTTGGTCGAACTTATCTCACCTGCAAAGCACTAGCTTGCTGGGTCGGTCTGCCCTGAATGGAGGACCGATTTGTGAGTGAACAAGGCAACACCTTGATTGGATAACTTCGCCCTGAATTTTCTCAACAGGATCTTGCAGCATTGACAGGGATCAGAAAAGCTGGGCCAGCCTTGCATTCTTGTCCTAGAAAGTCAAAGCTCCAGTCACTGCACAGGATATTGATTGATTGGTTGATCTAGATGTTCATGAACCTGAAGTTCAATCCTGCTGGGTGACTTGCTTTTTTGCCAAGTTGAGCGTCAGAGGGCCTGTAATTGATTTCGTATTCAGAGGCAACTTGACATGGGCAAAGGTGGATCAAGGCTGGGGGCGGGACGACCTGCTCATCGGCTAAAAGCAGAAAACACTGCGTCACTGGATGTGGCGTATCTGTCCAGACACGGGCATCTGAATGCCGGAAGCTGGAAACGCCTCTACTGGAGGCAGTGCGGTCAGGTTCGGCTGGAGGGGTTGGTCAATGCATTTGGAGACCACCTCACGATTGACATCGGGTTCCACAAGCATTGGATCGGCCTGACGCAGACCCCTTGTCACTTTGGCGGACAGCGCCGCTGGTTCGTTTGTCCACGGTGCGGTCATCGCATGGCGGTGCTTTACATGCGCCACGGACGGTTTGCTTGCCGCCATTGCCAGCAGATTGCCTACCAATCTCAGTCCGGAGATGCTGACGACCGCTTGATCTGGAGGCACCACAACCTGAGCCACAAACTCAGAAACCTGAAGTTACAGCCTATACGCAGCAGGCGACGTATCCAACACAATTTCTTGGAGGCTGCTTGGCAGTACGACACCTTGCTGGATAAAGCCTCGCGTAGCATTGCAATGGCTGATGCGACAGGCTGATGATCACCAGTCGTGACAAATTCATCCATTTGACCGTTGATAACATGAATGCTATATTTCGCTCATGAGTTACCAACTCCAGTTCTACAACTCGAAGGTCCAATCGGCCATTGAGGCTT
>JAKFXJ010000102.1 GCA_021731425.1 Limnohabitans sp.
ATCAAGCCCCTGCATGCGGCTGTTCACCCAAGAAAGAACCCATGAACACACACCTGCCTTTGAGCCTGACCCTGCTGGCATTGTTGAGCGGCTGCACCACACAGCCCCCCGCCAACCCTTGGCGCTACAGTGTGCCCGATCTGGCCATCCAGCCCGAAGCGGCCAGTGGCAACACGGCCAAACCCGGCTGGGCTTTCACGCGCCAGGCGGTGGCCGCTGCCAATCCACTGGCCACCGACGCGGGGCACCAGGTCTTGCGTGCAGGCGGCTCGGCGCTGGATGCCGCCATTGCCGTGCAGATGGTGCTGGGCCTGGTGGAGCCGCAGTCCAGTGGCATTGGCGGCGGCGCGTTTTTGTTGCACTTTGATGGCCAAAAGGTCACCGCGCACGACGGGCGCGAAACCGCACCTGCGGGGGCCCGAGGCGACATGTTCATGGACCAAGGCAAGCCCCTGCCGTTTCCAGAGGCGGTGCAAAGCGGCCATTCGGTGGGCGTGCCCGGTGTGGTTCGCATGCTGGAGGTGGCGCACCGCCAGCACGGCCGCCTTCCTTGGGCGCAGTTGTTGGCACCCGCCATCACGCTGGCCGAGCAAGGCTTTCGGGTCAGCCCCCGTCTGCACGCCTTGCTGAACGCCGACGCGCTGCTCAAAAAAGACCCACTGGCCCTGCGCTTTTTCTACCAAGCCGATGGGCAGGTCTGGCCTGTGGGCCATGTGCTGCGCAACCCCGAATACGCGCATGTGCTGCGCCTCATCGCGGCCCAGGGCAGCCGCGCCCTGCACGAAGGGCCCGTGGCCCAAGCCATGGTGGCCCGCACCGCACAAACCCCACGCCCCGGCACCTTGAGCCTGCAAGACCTGGCCAACTACCAGCCCCGCATGCGCGAAGCCCTGTGTTTTGACCACACCGCTTCCTCGCGGGCTTACCGCCTCTGTGGTTTTCCCCCACCGTCTTCGGGCCACATCGCCATCAGCCAGATTTTGGGCCTGCTGGGCCACACCACGGCGCAAGGCCCCGAGCTGACCGCTGGCCTGCCCTCGCCCGACTTTTTGCACCGTTACACCGAGGCCTCTCGCCTGGCCTTTGCCGACCGAGCGCAATTTGTGGCCGACCCCGACTTTGTGCAAGCGCCTGCTGGCGACTGGCGCAGCCTTCTGGCGCCGGGCTATCTGCGTGAACGCAGCAAGTTGATTGGCAGCCAAGCCATGAAATCAGCCCCAGCGGGCCAGCCCGGTGGCAAAACCACCACCTTCGCACCCATGCCCACACAAACCGAATACGGCACCAGCCACATCAGCGTGGTCGATGCCCAAGGCAGAGCGGTGGCCATGACCACCACCATCGAAGCCGCCTTTGGCTCGCGCCGCATGGTCACCACCGACCCCTCTCGCCCCGGCGGCTTTTTGCTCAACAACGAGTTGACCGATTTCAGCCTGGCCCCTGCCGATGCCCAGGGCCGCCCCATCGCCAACCGGGTCGAGCCGGGCAAGCGCCCCCGCTCATCCATGTCGCCCACTTTGGTGTTTGACAAAACCACAGGCCAATTGCTCATGAGTGGCGGCAGCCCCGGGGGCGCACTCATCATCCATTACACCGCCAAGTTGCTCACCGGCACGCTGCACTGGGGACTGAATGCGCAGCAAGCGATTGACCTGCCCAACTTCGGTTCCTTGGGGGGCCCCACTTTGCTCGAAGCCCAGCGCTTTGAGCGCAGCACCGTGGACGCCCTCAAAGCGCGTGGCCATGAGGTGCGCGAAATGGAGATGACCAGTGGTCTGCAGGCCATTGAGCGCACCCCCAGCGGCTGGTTTGGTGGGGCCGACCCCCGGCGCGAGGGCATGGTCAAGGGTGACTGAGCCACAGTCGCGAAAGCGACCTCGCTCGGGTCCGAGCTCAGGTTTGCCCTCTTGTCATCTCGGGCCGCTTCCATTGGAATGATCACACCGCATTCAAACAGGAGACCGGTGTGAAAATCCAAGGCACGTCACGACGCACATTTGTTCAGGCATCCGCCGCCGCCGCGGTCACGGTGGCCTTTCCCAGCTTGGCGCAAGCCCAAGCCTTTCCTGCCAAGCCCATCAAACTCATTTGCCCTTGGCCTGCAGGCGGCTCTACCGATGCGGTGATGCGTGCATTGGCCGAGAGCGCCAGCAAGGCACTGGGCGGCACCGTTGTCGTAGAGAACAAACCCGGGGCCAGCGGTATGCTCGGCCCGAACGAGCTGCTGCGTGCACAGCCCGATGGCTACACCTTGTCGCAAATCACCATCGGCGTCGCGCGTTTGCCGCACATGCAAAAGATGCAGTTCGACCCGCTCAAAGACTTCACCTACATCGCCTGCCTCACGGGCTACACCTTTGGTGTGGTGGTGCGGTCCGACTCCCCCATCCGCTCCATTGCCGACTTGGTGGCATTCGCCAAAGCCAACCCGGGCAAATTCACCTACGGCTCCACGGGCAACGGCACCACACCGCACCTGGCCTTTGCCGAATTCGCCAGCAAAGCCAAGATCGACGTCACCCATGTCCCTTTCAAAGGCAGCGCCGATGGCGTACAAGCGGTGTTGGGTGGCCACGTCATGTCGCACAGCGACGCCACCGGTTGGGCCCCGCAGGTCGAGGCGGGCACCATGCGCCTGCTGGCCACCTACGGCAGCAAACGCACGAAGCGCTGGCCCAACGTGCCCACGCTCAACGAACTCGGTTTCGACACCGTGTCCGACTCACCCTTTGGCATTGGCGGCCCCAAGGGCATGGACCCGGCCGTGGTCAAGAAGCTGCACGATGCGTTCAAGCAAACCCTGACAGACCCAGCGGTCATGGCCAGCTTTGACAAATACGACCAGTCGGTGATCTACATGGGCACCGAGGAATACACCCAGTTCATCCGCAACACCTTCCAGTCCGAAAAAGCGACCATCGAACGCTTGGGCCTGGCCATGAAAACCTGAAGCAGCCCTGCGCCATGACAAAAGGCAGCCGAGGCTGCCTTTTGTTTTGCATCTCTGCATGGGCCCGAAAGCCCTCTGCAAATCAACACCGATCAGTAAGCCTGACCCAGCTGACCCAAGATGGCAGGGTTCTCCAGCGTGGAGATGTCTTGTGTGATCTCCTCGCCTTTGGCCAGCGAACGCAGCAAACGGCGCATGATCTTGCCGGAACGGGTCTTGGGCAAGTTCTCACCGAAGCGGATGTCCTTGGGCTTGGCGATAGGGCCGATTTCTTTGGCGATGTGGTCGCGCAATTGCTTGGCAATCGCCTTGCCTTCGTCGGTGTTGGGCAGCGAGCGCTTGAGCACCACAAAGGCGCAAATGGCTTCGCCGGTGGTGTCGTCAGGGCGGCCCACGACGGCAGCTTCGGCGACCAGCTCGGTGCAGCTGACCAAGGCCGATTCGATTTCCATGGTGCCCATGCGGTGACCCGACACGTTCAGCACGTCGTCAATGCGGCCGGTTATTGTGAAGTAACCGGTTTTCTCGTCACGGATC
>JAKFXJ010000393.1 GCA_021731425.1 Limnohabitans sp.
GAACGTGACCCTGACTTTGCCCCCACCTCCTTATGCCCGCAAGGGCGGCGAGATTTTGGCCGCTCAGCTGGCCAAAGTGGGCATCGTGGCCAAAATCGAAAACGTGGAATGGGCGCAGTGGCTCGGCGGCACATTCAAGGGCAACTTTGACTTGACGGTGATAAACCACGTCGAACCCCTGGACTACATGGCTTACGCCAACCCGCAGTATTACTGGGGTTACGACAGCAAGGCTTTCCGCGACTTGGCTGCCAAACACGCGGCCACCACAACGGCCAAAGAGCGCACACAGCTGTTTGGTGACATGCAGCGCATGATCGCCAAGGATGCGGTCAACGTGTTCCTGTTCAACGCCACCAACACAGCGGTTTACCGCAAAGGCCTCAAAGGTTTGTGGTCGAGCTCACCGATTTTTGCCAACGACATGTCGGCTGTGTCCTGGCAATAAATTGAAGGGCAGCCCGAAAGAGCCCTGAAAAGCTTGCTATAATTCGATGCATGATGCGGCTGTAGCTCAGCTGGATAGAGTACTTGGCTACGAACCAAGGGGTCGTGGGTTCGATTCCTGCCAGCCGCACCAAAAATTAGAAAGCCCACAACGAAAGTTGTGGGCTTTTTCTTTTTTCTAGCCTACACCCACACGCCATGAGCAAAGCCTTCACCAAAGAGTCAGACGGCGACGATGACGAAGAGCTGGGTTTACCGGCTTTGCCTGCGGGTGCCCGCAACTACATGACCCCCGAAGGCTATGCACGCCTGAGGGCCGAGCTGTTCACACTGATCGACAACGAGCGGCCCAAAGTGGTCGAGATCGTGCATTGGGCGGCCAGCAACGGCGACCGCTCAGAAAATGGCGATTACCTCTATGGCAAAAAGCGTTTGCGCGAAATCGACCGCCGCATCCGCTTTCTGACCAAGCGGCTGGAGATGGCCGAAGTGGTGGACCCTGCGGTGCACCATGGCAGCGACCAGGTATATTTTGGGGCCACGGTCACGTACGCCGAGGCCTCCGGCACCGAGCGCACCGTCACGATTTTGGGCATCGACGAGGCCGACAGTTTGCAAGGCCAGGTCAGCTGGGTCTCACCAATTGCACGCACCTTGCTCAAGTCCCGCGAAGGCGATGAACTCAAGCTCGTCACGCCCGCAGGGGTGATCGACATTGAGGTGTTGGCTGTGAGTTATCCGGCGGCGACCTGATCGGCATTGAGGCCGTTCAGGCCCAGCCGTGCAGAGATCAACCGGGCAGGTGGCCCTTGTTGGTTTGGCGCTCAGCCTTGATGACCGAAGGTGTGCGTTTGAGGTGACGCAGCACCTGCTCCAGGTGCGCCGCATCGCGCACGGCCACCACGAACTTCAATTCGGCGGTGTCCTGGGGGGTTTCTTGCCCCATGTCCACGTGCACGATGTCGGTTTCGCCACTGGCCAAAGCACCCGCCACCCGGGCCAGCACACCTTTGCCGTTGATCACGGTGACGGTGATGGCGGTCTCGAAGCTGCGGCTCAATTCGTCCGACCACTCCACGCCAATGAAGCGTTCGCTGTCTTTGTGCTCCAGCTTTCGTGCGGTGGCGCAATCGCGGGTGTGCACGGCCAGGCCTTCACCGCGGCCCAGGTAACCCACAATGTCGTCACCGGGCAATGGGCGGCAGCAACGTGAATACACCACCGAAGCGTTTTCGCTACCGTCCAGGGTGATGGCGCCTTGCGAAATGGATTCATGTGCTGTGAACCGCTCGCGCGTCATCAGCAGTGCGTCGGGCTTTTGACCCATCTCGGACAACAGCGCTGTCAGGCGCTTGGCCACAATGGTGGCAATGCGTTTGCCCAGGCCAATGTCCATCAGCAAATCGGGCTGGTTGCGGTTGCCTGTGAAGCGCAGCAGTTTTTCCCACAGCGCATGGTGGGCTTCGTCGTTGGCGGGCAGCTGGTCGATGCCTTCAGCACGCAAAGCCTGCGCCAGCAGTTTTTCGCCCAGGCCCACCGACTCGGTTTGCGCCATCGTCTTGAGGTGGTGGCGGATCTTGGAACGTGCGCGTCCAGTGCGCACAAAGCCGAGCCAGGCCGGGTTGGGGGCCGAGACGGGTGCGGTGATCACCTCGACCACGTCGCCATTTTTGAGCTCGGTACGCAAGGGCACTTGGTCGCCATTGATGCGAGCGGCCATGGCGCGGTCGCCCACCCGGCTGTGGATGGCATAGGCAAAGTCCACCACCGTGGCTCCGCGCGGCAAGGCCATGATCTGGCTCTTGGGCGTGAACACATAGACAGCATCGGGGAACAGGTCGACCTTGACGTGGTCCCAAAACTCGGCCGCGTCGCGTGTTTCGGTCTGGATGTCGAGCAGGGACTGCAGCCACTGCGTGCCCAGACGCTCGGACTGCGCACTGGCCGATTCGTGCTCTTTGTAAAGCCAGTGCGCGGCCACACCCGATTCGGCCACCAGGTGCATGGGCTCGGTGCGCATCTGGAACTCAACGTTCACACCGGACGGTCCCACCAAAGTGGTGTGCAGCGACTGGTAGCCGTTGACCTTGGCAATGGCGATGTGGTCTTTGAACTTGCCGGGCAAGGGTTTGTAGATTTGGTGCAGCAAGCCCAAAGCGGTGTAGCAATCGATGACCGAGGGCACGATGACGCGCAGGCCATAAATGTCGGTGACCTGGGCAAAGCTCAGGTGTTTTTCATCCATCTTTTTGTAGATGGAGTAGAGCGTTTTTTCACGGCCACTGATGCGCACGTCCATCTTGGCTTGGGCAAAAACGGCCTCCACATCTGCCTGCACCTTGCGGATCAAATCGCGGCGGCGGTTGCGAGCCCGTGACACGGCCTTGGTCAGTACCGCATAGCGCCAGGGCATGAGGTGTTTGAAGGCCAGGTCTTGCAGCTCGCGGTAAATCTGGTTCAGGCCCAAGCGGTGGGCGATGGGCGCGTAGATTTCCAGCGTTTCAGAGGCGATGCGGCCCCACTTGCTGCGCGGCATGTCGGACATGGTGCGCATGTTGTGGGTGCGGTCGGCCAGCTTGATGAGGATGACACGCACATCGCGGGCCATGGCCAGCAGCATCTTGCGAAAAGACTCGGCCTGATTTTCTTCGCGGGTGTTGAACTCGAGCTTGTCCAGTTTGGTCAGGCCATCCACCAATTCGGCCACGGGCGAGCCAAAGCGCTCGATCAACTCGATCTTGGTGATGCCGCAGTCTTCCATGGCATCGTGCAGCAAGGCGGCGGCCAGCGCCTGGGCGTCAAGCTTCCATTCGGTGCACAAACCCGCCACCGCAATCGGGTGGGTGATGTAGGGCTCACCACTTTTACGCATCTGCCCCAAGTGGGCTTCGTCGGCGTATTTGTAGGCTTTGAGGACCATGTCCTTTTCAGCTTCGCTCAAGTAACCGAGTTGCGCCTCCAGCACGGCAAAGCTGGCTGCGGCCGCATTGGCAGCAGCCGGGTC
>JAKFXJ010000300.1 GCA_021731425.1 Limnohabitans sp.
CCCATGTGCATGCTCGCCGCCGCGCTGGTGGTGGCCCCGATTGGGGTGTGGCATGCGGGCAGCGCTTTGCTCGATCCGCAGTGGCTCATGGCCGGGCTGGCCGTGGCCTTGCTGTCAAGCGCGATCCCGTACGCGCTCGAGATGTTTTCGCTCAACCACTTGCCCAAAAACACCTTCAGCATCTTGCTCAGCCTGGAGCCTGCCGTGGGCGCTTTGGCGGGCTGGTTGGTGTTGGCCGAGCACCTGACGCTGGCGCAGGGCGTGGCCATTGGCCTGGTCATGGCCGCATCCATGGGCACCGCCTGGTCGGCGGGTCAGGACAAGCGTGTCACACCCGGCAGCGGGCAGGCATAAATGGCGTTGCGCATGGCGGCAATCGCCTCGTAGCGGGTGTAGCTGCGACGCCAGGCCAGCACCACGCGGCGGGTCGGGGGTTTGCCGCCCGCCGGGTCCACGATGGGCAAATAGCGCACCGGTGAATCGTGCGGCCCACCCGAGCGTTTGCGCACAGGTTTGAGGTCCGGCACCGACATGCGCGGCACCAGCGTCACACCCATGCCTGCGGCCACCATGTGTTTGATGGTCTCGAGCGACGAGCCCTCAAAGGTCTTGCGAATGCCCTCGGTCTGGCTGGCATAGCGGGCAAACTCGGGGCAGACCTCGAGCACATGGTCGCGAAAGCAGTGGCCTGTGCCCAGCAGCAGCATGGTTTCGTTTTTGAGTTGCTCGGGGGTGATGAACGCCTCTTTGGCCAGCGGATGGCTGAGCGGCAAGGCGGCCATGAAGGTCTCGTCATACAGCGGCGCAATGGCCAAACCCGACTCGGGAAAAGGCTCGGCCAAGATGGCGCAGTCGAGCTCGCCCGTGCGCAGCATCTCGAGCAGTCGCACGGTGAAGTTCTCTTGCAGCATCAGCGGCATTTGCGGCACGTCGGTGATGATCTGGCGCACCAAGTCGGGCAGCAAATACGGCCCGATGGTGTAGATAACACCCAGCCGCATGGTGCCGGCGAGAGGGTCTTTGCCGCGCTTGGCAATTTCTTTGATCTCGGCGGCTTGCTCCAGCACGCTTTGCGCCTGGCGCACGATTTCTTCGCCCAGCGTGGTGACCGACACCTCGCTCGCGCTGCGCTCAAACAATTTGACTTCCAGCTCTTCTTCGAGCTTTTTGATGGCCAGCGACAGCGTGGGCTGCGACACAAAGCAGGCCTCGGCCGCTTTGCCAAAGTGCTTTTCGCGGGCCACGGCCACGATGTATTTGAGTTCGGTCAGGGTCATAGGTGTTATTTAAACATCAAGCCTTGAGGTATTCGGATTTTCCGCCCAACCAGCGGCCAATGTGCCGTTCGGCCAAACCCGCGTGCCGGTCCAGCATCTGCGGGGCCAGATCCCGCGCCCAGTCCAGCAAATGGCTGTCGGTTTCCAGATCGGCAAAACGCAGCAAGGGCGCACCCGACTGTCGTGCCCCCAAAAACTCGCCCGGCCCGCGGATCTCCAAATCGCGCCGCGCAATCTCAAAGCCGTCGTTGGTCTCCACCATGGCCCGCAAACGCTCTCGGGCGGTTTCGCTCAGGCGCCCACCCTCGGGCGTGCCATACAACAACACACAGGCCGAGGCCGCCGCGCCGCGTCCCACACGGCCGCGCAGCTGGTGCAGCTGACTCAGGCCAAAACGCTCGGCGTGTTCAATCACCATCAGCGAAGCATTGGGCACGTCCACCCCCACCTCGATCACCGTGGTGCTCACCAACACGCCCATCACGCCCGAGGTGAAGAGTTCCATCACCGCCTTTTTCTCGGCCACCGGCATGCGCGAGTGCAGCAGGCCCACCATCACACCCGGCAGCGCCTCGCTCAGGTCGGCGTGGGTTTCGGTGGCGTTGGTCAGGTCCAGCGCTTCGCTTTCTTCAATGAGCGGGCAGACCCAATACACCTGTCGCCCCTGCTGAATTTGGGCCCCAATGCGCTCGACCACCTCGTGGCGGCGGTGGTCCGACACCACACGCGTCACGATGGGTGTGCGCCCGGGCGGCAACTCGTCAATCACCGACACATCCAGATCGGCGTAATAGCTCATGGCCAGCGTGCGTGGAATGGGCGTGGCCGTCATCATCAACATGTGCGGCTCCATGCCGGGGGCCTGCATCTTGCCGCGCAAGGCCAGGCGCTGCGCCACACCAAATCGGTGCTGTTCGTCGATGATGGCCAGTGCCAGGTTTTTGAACTTGACGTGTTCTTGAATCACCGCGTGTGTGCCCACCACCAGCGCGGCCTCGCCCGACTCGATCAGGGCCAGCATTTCTGCGCGTTCTTTCTTCTTTTGGCTGCCGATCAGCCAGGCCACTTTCACGCCCAGCGGCTCCAGCCAGCCCACCAATTTGGCAAAGTGCTGGGTCGCCAAAATCTCGGTTGGCGCCATCAAGGCGCATTGCCAGCCTGCATCGATGGCCACCATGGCCGCGAGCGCAGCCACCACTGTTTTGCCCGCGCCCACATCACCCTGCAGCAGGCGGTGCATGGGCACGTTGCGGGCCAGGTCTTGGGCAATTTCACGCCCCACGCGCTGCTGGGCATTTGTCAGGCCAAAGGGCAGGGCGGCTAGCAACTGATCGTGCGAAGCGCCACGCTTCATCTTCAAAGCCGGAGCCCGCAACAAATCGCGCTCGCGCTTGGCCGTGAGCTGCGACAGCTGCTGAGCCAGCAACTCCTCGCACTTCAGGCGCACCCAGGCCGGGTGGCTGCGGTCCTCTAAGGCGGCCAGCGACACATCGGGCGTGGGGTGGTGCAAAAACTGCAGCGCATCGCGCAGCGACCAGGCCCCGCGAGGATCGGGCCATGCGATGCCCGCAGGCATGGTCTCGCTCAGGTCGGCATGGTTCAGCCCGGTGATCACGGCCCGGCGCAAATACGCCTGGGCCAAGCCTGCCACGGTGGGGTAAATCGGCGTCAGCGCCTCAGCCAAGTGGCCGCCCGCCGCCTTGAAGGTCGGGTGCATCATGGTCAGGCCCATGAAGCCGCCCTTGACCTCGCCCCGCGCCCGGATGCGGTTGCCCACCGCCAGCGCCTTTTGGTGTGAGGGGTAGAAGCTGAAAAACCGCATCACACAGGTGTCCGAGCCGTCGTCCACCGTCACCAACAACTGGCGGCGCGGGCGCATCGTGATCTCGCAAGCCGTCACCGTCGCCTCGATTTGCGCGGTATCGCCCTCACGCGCATCACGCAGCTTGACGATGCGGGTCTCGTCCTCGTAGCGCAGCGGCAAGTGAAGCGCCAGATCAATGTCGCGCTTGAGCCCAAGCTTGATCAGCGCCTTTTGGGGGGCGCTGAGTGTCTTGGCGGCAGGCGAGGGGGCTTTGGCTGGCATGGCCTGATTGTGCCGTCAGACGGCATTCTTCATGCCATCCACATATGACAAGACGGCCGCAAGTCCTTCGGGGCTCTCCA
>JAKFXJ010000135.1 GCA_021731425.1 Limnohabitans sp.
GCCCTGCGGCCGCCAGACCAGTACCACGGCCATGGTCAAAAAGACCAGCACCAAAGTCGCTTGCGGAAAAAAGCTCAAGCCCAAAGCGTGGATCACCCCAATCAGCACCGCCGCCACAAAAGCCCCGCCAATGCTGCCCAACCCGCCTGTGACCACCACCACAAAGGTCTCGACCACCACGTTCACGTCCATTTGCAAATGTGCGGGCTCGCGCGGCAATTGCAGTGCCCCAGCCAAGCCCGCCAAGCCGCAGCCCAACATCACCACGCCCAGCATGAGGGGCGCAGGATTCACACCCAGCGCGTCGAGCATTTCGCGGTCTTGTGTGGCGGCTTTCACGCGCTGCCCCCACAGAGTGCGCGTGAGCAAGAGGTGCAAACCCAGCCAGACCAGCGGGCCCAGCGCCAAGGTGAACAACTGCCAAGTGGGGAAATACGACTCACCCAGCTCGATCGCGCCTTTGAGGCCCGGAAAGCGCGGCGCAAAGACCTCCTCAGGGCCAAAGAACCAACGCATCGCGTCGTGCAGCGCGAGCGTCAAGCCGAAGGTGGCCACCAGTTGGTAGAGCTGCGGCGCGTGGCGCATGCGCTTCAAAAGTAAGACTTCGGTCAACGCCCCCAGCAAGGCCGCCACACACGCGCCCATCAAGATCACCGCACCATAGCCCCAAGCGGTGTCCGCCATACCGGGCCACCAGTTCGTCACCGCATGCGCAGACCACAAAGCGCCCAGCATAAAGAAGCTGCCGTGCGCGAAGTTGACGATCCGGGTGACGCCAAAAATCAGCGTCAGCCCGGAGGCCATCAAGAACAAGGTGGTGGCGTGGCTCAGGCCATTGAGCAATTGCAGCGCCAGTGCTTCGAATCCCAAACCAAGCCCTTGTCTTTAAAAAGCGCGTTGAGATAAAAAGTCAGTCCACCCAGTGGGTGAATTCTTGCGCTGGCACCCGTGTGGTCTGGAAGGTGTTCACCAGCGCCGACTCGTCGGCATAGCCCAGCGACATGCCGCAGACCACCATTTCGTTCTCACCCGCGCCCACCAGCGGCAAGATGATTTTGGAAAAGCCGTTCCATGCCGCTTGCGGGCAGGTGTGCAGGCCCCGCGAGCGGGCAGCGACCATGATGCTTTGCAAGAACATGCCGTAGTCGAGCAAGCTGCCGCGGCCCATGACTTTGTCGATGGTGAAGATCAGGCCCACCGGTGCGTCAAAAAAGCGGAAGTTCTTTTGGTGCTGGGCGTGCATCAAGGCCTTGTCGCCCTTGCCGATGCCCAGAACGCCATACAAACCAAAACCACACTCGCGGCGGCGGTCGATGTAGGGGCTGACCCATTTTTCGGGGTAATAGTCGTAGGCCTCGGCGTATTCAGTGGCCAGAGCCGGATTGGCGCTGATGGCATCGTGTGCCGCGCAGGTCTTGGCCACCAGCTCGTCGCGCTTGGCGCCCTGCAGCACATAGACCTTCCAAGGCTGGGTGTTGGTGCCGCTGGGCGAACGGGCGGCAATGCACAACACCTCTTGCAAAACGCTGCGCTCCACCGCTTGGGGCAGATAAGCACGGGCCGAAAAGCGGCTCAAGATGGCGGCGTCCACGCTGGTGGGGTCGTTCACGCGGGTGCTGACCTGGGGTCCGATGTCCAAAATGCTCATGTCAATGTCTCCAAAAATGCTTTGAGTGCGGCCGGCAATGGCACGGGGCGGCGGGTTTCGCGGTCCACGTACACATGCACAAAGTGGCCGCGGGCGGCGCTCAGGTCTTCGCCTTGGGCGAACAAGCCGACCTCATAGCGCACGCTGGACGTGCCCAGCTTGGCCACGCGGATGCCCGCGTCAATGGTTTGCGGAAAAGCCAGCGGTGCGAAGTAAAAACACTGGGTTTCCACCACCAAACCAATCGTGCTGCCCGCATGGATGTCGAGCACGCCTTGCTCGATCAGGGTGGCATTCACAGCGGTGTCGAACCAGCTGTAGTACACCACGTTGTTCACATGGCCATAGACATCGTTGTCCATCCAGCGCGTGCTGATGGGGCGAAATGCCTTGTAGCTGTTGCGGGCGTCGGCTTGGGGTTTGGTGATGGGTGAAACAGGCGTGTTCATCGCCCGAGATTGTGCCAGCGTTGCCAATAGCCCAAAGCCACATCCCAGGTCTGCATTTGCACCTGCACCGTGGTCTCGATGTCGTGGCCGTACCCCCCGCCCATGCACATCACCACCGGCAGCCTGCGCTGCCAAGCCCAATCCATGACCACCCTGTCGCGGGCCTGCATGCCATCCATCGTCAATTTGAGCCGCCCCAACCGGTCGCCCTCGTGGGGATCGGCGCCAGCCAGGTAAATCACCAGCTGGGGGTCAAAGCGGTCCTGCAGGGTCTGCAGCGCTTGGTGCAAGGCCGCCAAATAAGGCTCGTCGGTGCAGCCATCTGGCAGGCCCACGTCCAAGTCGCTGGGCTCCTTGCGGAAAGGAAAGTTCTTTTCGCCGTGCAGCGACATCGTGAACACACTCGGGTCGCTCGCAAAAATGTGCGCCGTGCCATTGCCCTGGTGCACGTCCAGGTCGATCACAGCCACGTTCAATGTCTGGCGCTGGTGTCGCCAGGCCTCGGCCTGCATCAGGCGGGCAGTGACCGCAATGTCGTTGAAGACACAAAAGCCGCCCCCTTTGTGGGCGTAAGCATGGTGCGTGCCGCCTGCCAAGTTGCCCGCCACGCCCTGCGCCAGCGCATCGCGGGCAGCGGCCACAGTGGCCCCAACCGAGCGGCGGGCCCGCTCGGCCATGGCCGGACTCCAAGGGAAACCGATCTCCCGCTGCAAAGCGGCGTCCAGTGTGCCCGTGTCCACGCCCTGAATGTAGGTGGGCGTGTGCACCAGCGCCAGCTCGCCATCACTCGCGGCAGGCGCCTCGTGCATCAGCACACCAGGAAGCTCTTGCGTCAATCGGTCGCGCAAGCGGCTGTACTTGCGCATTGGAAAGCGGTGGCCTTCGGGCAGGGGCAGGACAAAGTGGTCGGCGTAATAAGCGTGCATGGTTTGATTCAGAGCAAGCCGATTCTAGAAAACCCTCTCTAAACTGAGCCACAAACAAGTCCATACCCTTGTAATACTTGGTAGAAACCCTAAAATTCAATCCATGCTGCACTGCAACAAAGTTGTACGGCCCCGGCCAGTTACGGCGCAGTCTTTTTGAAATCAACCCTTATCTGGAGCCCCTCATGATGACACCCGAACAAATCGTTGCCTCGCAAAAAGCCAATGTGGAAACCCTGTTTGGCCTGACCGCCAAAGCCTTCGAAGGCGTGGAAAAAATGGTCGAACTGAACCTGAGCGTGGCTAAGGCTGCCTTGGACGAGTCCGCCAACAACACCCAAGTGGCCATGAGCGTCAAAGACGCCCAAGAACTGCTGGCCATGCAAGCCAACCTGTTCCAGCC
>JAKFXJ010000396.1 GCA_021731425.1 Limnohabitans sp.
ACGCCGTGGATGCGCTGCGCATCGTCGGCCCACAACTCGGTCACCTGCGCCTGCGTGAGCACCACCACGCCTGCGGCGTCGGCCGCCGCTTGCAGTCGGCTCATCAAACCCGCACCGGTTTTTTCGGGCACGGCGTGCATGCGGTGGGCGCTGTGGCCGGGGTACAAAAAGTTGTCCAGTACCTGCCAGGGCAGGCCGTGGTGTTGGGCCAGCGCGTCCATGGCGGGGCCGATGTGTTGGGCATAGGCTTGCACCAAATGCGGCGCGGCCTGACCGTGGGCCTTAGCCTGGATGTCTCTAGCGAACCAGTCCACGCTGTCGCTGATGCCTTGGGCCTGTTGGGCTCGCGTACAAGGCGCGGGCACAAAGCCCGAGGACAAAGCGGTGGAACCTGCGGCAAACGCATCGCGCTCCAGCACCACACATTCCACACCCAGTCGGTGCAAGGCCAGCGCGGCTGTGAGGCCACAAGCGCCTGCGCCCACAATGACCACTGGCGTGTGGTCCTCGGCTTGCAAATCAGCAGCCGGGCGAACTTGCGGCAGCGGCGCGTTCATGGTGTCAGCCCAGTTGTTTCAAAAAAGTGGCGCTGTCCATGACATCGGCCACCGAGCCCATATCGGCCAACGCCGCCTGGTGCGCGGCTTCGCTGAAGGCGGCGCAACCGTCGGACAAGACAATGGCGTGGTAATCGCGGACATGCGCGTCTCGCACCGTGCTGGCCACGCCCCCGTTGGTGACGATGCCACACACCACCAGGGTGTCGATGTCCGATTTTTTGAGCACCCAATCGAGCTGCGTGTTGAAGAAGGCCGAATACGCGACCTTGAACACCGACACATCGACCAGTGGCGCCAACACATCAACATTGGCTTGGCCCCGGCTACCGGGTGCGAAGTCGCCTTGGCGCAAAAACGGGCGGCGCTCTTTCAGGTGCGCCGAGATCATGGGCTCGCCCTGCGCGTTGGGCCACAGCGTGAACAAACTGGCTGTCACCAAACCACCGTGGGCCTTGATGGCACGCGCCACCGGGGCCATGCGCTCGGGCAGCTTCACTGCCTCGGCGCTCAAGGTGTTGCCCCGGGCATAAGCGCCGTCGGGGGCCAGAAAATCGTTTTGCAGGTCTACGATGACCATGCCCAGTTTGGCGGTTTTCAGGTTCATGCTGTGCGCTCCACCAAGAGATTGCCCAATTTGTCCACACGACCTTCAAAACCAGGTTCGAGCCACACAGTGGTGTCGGGCTGTTCCAAAATCGCCGGGCCTTGCACCACGGTGCCCACGGGCAGGCTCAAGCGCTCGTAGCGCTGCGCCGTCCACCATTGGCCCTGGTGATAGACCTGCTGCTCGCCCACCGGGGCGGTGCGGCCCTCGCCTTGCGGCGCCAGCACAGCCAGGTCAAACTTGGGACGCCGCCCGATGCGGGCATAACGCAGGTTCATCACGCGGATCACCGGGCCTTGCAACACGCGCCCAAAAGCGTGCTGGTAAGCGGCCTCAAACGCCGCCAACAATCCGGCAGCATTCAATTGTTCGTGCTTCACCGGCACTTGCAGCGTGTGCGTCTGGCCCATGTAGAGCATGTCAAAGCTGATGACCTCGTCCACCCGCACAAAGTTCACACCGGCGGAATCGAGGCGCACTTGGCAAGCCTCGGCCAGAGCATCCACGCGTTCCAGCAAAGCAGGCCAGGCCACGTCGGCCAAAGCCACGTTCAAGGTTTGCACCGCGTCGTGTCGCATGTCGGCCATCACGCAGCCCAATGCAGACGTCACGCCCGGGTAACGCGGCACGATGCCAGTGGTCACGCCCACCTCGCGCATCATGGCGCAGACATGCAGGCCGCCGCCGCCGCCAAACGGCATGTAGGCAAACTGGCGCGGGTCGTGGCCGCGCTCAATCGACACCACACGGATCGCGCCCGCCATGCGGGCATTGGCCACCGTCAAAATCGCTTCGGCCGCCGCCAGCGCCGTCAAGCCCAAAGGCTCGGCCACATGCTGGGCAATGGCTTTTTCGGACAAGCCCGAATCGAGCTTTTGCAACAAACCGCCACCCAAAGGCCGGTCGGCGGCAATGCGGCCCAGCAACACATTGGCATCGGTCACCGTGGGGCGGGTGTTGCCGCGCCCATAACAAGCCGGGCCGGGAATGCTGCCCGCCGACTCGGGGCCCACTTGCAGCATGCCACCCGCATCGACCGAGGCGATCGAGCCGCCACCGGCACCAATGGTCTCGATCTGGATCATGGGCGAGCGCACCACCAAGCCAAATTCGATGGACGTTTGCGCAGCCAGCGCCGCCTCGCCACCGGCCACCAAAGACACGTCAAACGACGTGCCCCCGATGTCGCCTGTGATGACGTTCTCAAACCCAGACGCACGCGCAATCTCGGCGCAGGCCATCACGCCCGCCGCCGGACCCGACAGCGCGGTGCGCACCGGCACATCACAAGCCGTCTGGCGCGACATGACGCCACCATTGCTTTGCACAATCAACAACTCACCGCCAAAGCCTTGAGCACGCAGGTCGCCATCGAGGCGCTGCAAATAACTGCCCACCACGGGTTGCAAAGCGGCATTCAAGGTGGCCGTGGAGCAGCGCTCAAACTCACGGATCTCGGGCAGCACTTCGCTGGCTGCCGTCACATAGCTGTTGGGCCAGATCTCGCGCACCGCCGCCACAGCGGCTTGTTCGTTGCCGGGGTTGGCATAGGCGTGCACAAAGAACACACACACCGCCTCGCAGCCTTCGGCCAGCAGGGCACGGGCTTGTTCGCGCACCTGGTCCAGATCGACTGGGGTGTGTAACTGGCCATCGGCCAGCACACGTTCGTCGACCTCCAAGCGCCATGCCCGTGGCACCACCGGGGTGTAGCTGCCGCGCAGGCCCCAGGTTTGTGGACGGTCGCGTCGACGCATCTCCAGCACATCGCGGAACCCGCGTGTGGTGATGATGCCGGTTCGGGCGATCTTGCGCTCCAGCAAGGCGTTCGTGCCCACGGTGGTGCCGTGCACGATGGTGGCGATCTCTTTAGCGCCATCGGCCCCGGTGTTGCCGGTGACCTTGGCGATGCCGTTCATGAAGCCCCGGGCTTCTTCACCTCGGGTCGACGGCACCTTCACGATGCGGGCCTGGCCGGTTTTTTCGTCCAGCACAAACAGGTCGGTGAAGGTCCCGCCCACGTCCACGCCCACCACCCAATGCGGCTGATTCACTGCTGCCTCGCTCATGCTTGTTCCTTGGTGTAACCCAGTGCGCTGTCTTTGGCACGGTCTTGCGCCGAGCGCTCAGCGGGGGATCCCCAGCCACCGCCACCCGGCGTTTGCAGGCGCACTCGATCGCCTTTTTTGAGGTGAATGCCCAGCATCTTGGACACCATGGGTGGGGTCTTCCAC
>JAKFXJ010000041.1 GCA_021731425.1 Limnohabitans sp.
AGGTGTGACAGGCGTTGCAGCAACTTGCGTCGCAGTTGTGGCCGCCACGCTGGTTGTTGTGGACAGAGGCGGTGTGACAGGCGCAACGACAGGTGGTGCAACGGGTGTTGCAGGAGCTGAAACCGGAGGGGGGCTAGCGGGGGCCTGTGCCAGGGCTGTTGATACGGCTTGGACAGGCGCTGCTTGCACAATCAAATTGCGAACGCCTCGGACCTGAATCGTTGAGGGCAACATGCCCGCTGCTTTGTGGGGCGCCATCATGGCATCCAGTTTGGCTTGTGCGCAAATTCGAACCTCCTCGAGTGTGATCGCACCACTGGCATTAAGGTCGCGGGCGCCACCCAGCAGGCATTGGCCCAGAGAGTAGGTGGCCAGGCCCCCATGTTGCTCGTTGTCCCAGCTGACTTCGTTGTGCTTGGCTGCTGTGATCTGCACGAAATTTTGTTCGGGCACACCGAGGCGTTGCAGGGTCGGTACAAAGCTGCGCGTGGAGGGCTGATTGACCGCGACGCCACATTGATCACCCGAGCGTGCAGAAAACTTGGGGCGAATCAGGTCGGTTTCTGCCAAGGAGCGCGTCCGAGAGCCCACCAAACCACCGGAGTAGCAGGCATCGAACATCACGATGGCCTTGTCGGCTTTTTCACTGATTTTGGAGGTATAGCTGGCAATGGTGGCCTCGCTCAGCACGTCATTGATGGTGTGACGACCCGCTGTGTAAGGAATAAAACCCTGTTCACAACCTTGGGGTGTGCTGTAGCTGGTGCCGTGCCCAGAAAAGTAGATGAACACCCGCTCACCCGGGCCAACCTTGGCATTGAGCTTTTCCAAGGCAGCGATGATGTTGGCGTGGGTGGCCTGGGTGTCTCGCAGTTCGACAATTTGCCCTTGCTCCACGCCCATGGCCATGGCCATGCTGCGGGCCGTGGCCATGTCACGCTTGACGCCTGGCAATGGAGAAGACTCTGAAGCTTTGGAGTACTCACCCACCCCCACGATCAGTGCATGGTGACGCTGGCTGGCATGACTTGCCAATGACAGACTGACCATCGCAATTGGAAGCGAGGCAACAAGGAACAATGAATTCATAAGTAGGCAAAGTCCTAATGGCTGTTCGTTCAATTGAGATGTCGGGTACACGCCCTGTGGGGGCAGCCCTGACACATTATTTCATCAGGATGAATTCGCCGACCAGCTGGTCATAGATAGCGGGAACTTGCTCATGACCGATGCTTCTGGCCAATCGCACCACCTCTGTTCTCGCGCTTCGGACCACCTGGTCGATGGGGACACCCCGTTTGCGCATTTCTTGTGCAAAAACACGGGTAAAGACGCCGTTGCGGTCCCTGTCTTGTGGGCCCAAGCTGTCCAGTGCGCGTTGCCCATTGCCGGCAGAGAAAATGACAATTTGACCGGTGGCAGGCGTGGTCGGAGACAGTCCCCGTGATGCGTTGCCAATGGAGCGGCCCGCTGTGCGAAATGGGTTGTCGCGACAGGCATCGATCACCGCCAAGGTCAGCTTGGCTTTTCTGTCGTTCATGTCGTCGAGGATCCTTTGCAGGGGAATCGCATCCTCGCGCAATTGGCCTTCACTCTCACCCGATACATCCATGGGGATCAGGTAGTTCAAGCCGCCCAGTTGGACGCCATGGCCTGCAAAAAAGATGGCGACCTCATCACCACCCTCCACCTCGGCCGCAAATTTTCGAAGAGCAGCCCGCATATCTTTTTCGCCGATGTCCAGGTACTGTGAGACGGTAAACCCGGCAGCACTCAGGCTGCTCGTCATGGCTTGGGCGTCTTGCCGTGCTGTTGCCAGGCGAGGAATGTGTTTGTAGCCGTCGATGCCAATGACCAGGGCCTTGCGAAACGCCATTTTGATGTTGCTGCTGGTTTGGCGGGCCGCTTCCAGTTCTGCTCGCAAACGGGCGTTTTCGGCAGCCAAGCGATCGCGCTCCGCTTGCTCTTGCCTGATTTTTTGCTCGGACGATTCGCGTGCCTGGCGCTCTTGCTGCCGCAATGCCGCTTCGGATTTCAGTCGCTCTTCGAGTTCCCGTTTGGCTTGTGTGGCATCGGCCACCTCCTTCAAGCGGTCGGAACGATCCTGCTGCAAACGCTGCTCCAACTGCGCCAACTCTTGCGCCATCTTCTGGTTTTGAGCTTGTCCGGTGACTGGCAAGTTGGGCGGGGTGATGGGCGCTGCGACTGAAGAAGCGGGTGGCGCTGCCGCGACCACGGGCGAGGGCTGCGGGAGCTGACGCGTCCATCGCGGATCTAAATTGCGCAATTCGTCACGGGTCACGGCCACGATACCGTTGTCAATCAGTTCGGTGCATTGACAGTCTGAGGTTTCTTTGAAGCCTTGGTCAGAGAGAAAACGCTGACAAAGTCTTTTGGATTCACGCTGAACTGTTGGGCGATTAAAAAAATTTTGCCCATTACTACTTGATGAATCGAAATAGCTGATCAACGCAGGACAACTCGCGTTGCCTGTTGTGATGTGCATCGAGCCTTGGCGAGGAGAGTCCAGAGTGTTCTTGACCGTTTTATTGCTCCCTGAGATCACCGCCTCAGACAAACCAAAATCAGTCAAGCAGGCACGATTGCCGTCTGTAAAAGATAAACGCAAATTGACAGGGCATTTCCCGATGTCCGTATAGCTCGCGTTATTTGCAAGAACATTGTTATGACTTTGAGCTTGCCCGGTGATTGGCAAGTTGGGTGGGGTGGGAGTAGCCGCTAATGAAGAAGCGGGTGGCGCTGCTGCGACGATGGGCGATGGCTGCGAGAGTTGACGGGCCCAACGCGCATCGATGTTTTGCAAACCTTCTCGGGTCATGGCAACACGACCATCGCCAATCAGTTCGGTACAAAGACAATCTGGGTTCTCTTGAATGCCTCGTTCAGACAGCAAGCGCTGGCAGCGGCCTTTGGATTCTGTACGCGCTGAATTTTGTCTTTTTTCTCTAGCAACCATCGAACTTTGAGAGTCACCACCGACAGCAACAAAGGCAGGGCAACTTGCATTGCCGAGGGTAATGTGAAGTGACGCGACCAGATGATGGTTGCTAAGCGAGCTCTTCACAGATTGCGTGGTCCCCGTGACAAGCGCTTCAGCGATCGCAAAATCAGTCAAACAGGCTTGATTGCCGTCAGTAAAAGACAAACGAAAATTGAAAGGGCATTTTCCGATGTCCGTGCTGCTGGCGCTGTTTGCAAGACCATTGTTCTGACTTGGAGCTTGTCCGGTAATTGGCAAGTTCGGTGGGGTGAATCGCCCCGGGTTTTGAGGAGGCTCCACACTTTGAGAAGATGGAGCCATGAGCAAGAAATCAAATCGTTTTTCACCCGAGGTGCGCGAACGTGCTGTCCGCATGGTGCTCGAACACCGCGGCGA
>JAKFXJ010000280.1 GCA_021731425.1 Limnohabitans sp.
GTTCAGGGTGTGCGCCCTGATTGATTTTGCAATGCCGCCTTAAGTTGCGGCAAGAGCCTTTGGGCTTCACGCTCGCCTGATTGCCGGGCCATTTGGAAAAAAGCGGTGGTAGGTCGGGTGGCAAAACCCATATCCGGGTGGATAACAAAATCGGCGTGTTGAAGTTCTGGGTCGATGCGGGCTCGCCTGCGGGCTTCGCGCTCCAAGCGGGCGGCAGATGTGCCCTCGGGGGCACTGCCCGGGCGGGCGGTAACGTCCACCGCAATCACAAACCGGGCCCCAGCCTGGCGGGCCGCGCGAACGGCCACGGGCAAGGATTCGTCCCCGTCTTCGTAGTCCACACCTCGAATACCCACGGGCGAAAAGACGCGGTGAACGGCGCTGGAGGCACGCACTGCCACCCCCACATTGCCAGTGCTGAAAAACACCGGCTGTTTGTCTTGCAGGCGAGTGGCCACGGCAATGAATTTGCGCGGCATGTCTTCGATGTTGCTGTGGTTCAGGCCCTTGTTCACGTAGTCCTGCAGGCGTTGCCCGTGAATCCAGCCTCGGTCGGCGAATAGGGAAAAATCAAACACCATGAGCGGGCCGCCTGTTTTAGACAAGTCATCCAAAGCTTGTGCCGAGTAGCCTTGTGCCCAAAATGAACCGAGCAAGGCGCCCACGCTGGAGCCAACCACCAGGTCCACAGGGATGCCCTCGTCTTCTAGTACCCGCATCACGCCTATGTGGGCATAACCGCGTGGACCACCACTGCCGAGCACCAATGCCACTCGGGGTGCGGGTGTGATGGCGGGCACGGCAACCATAGCCACGGGGCTGTCGGGCTGATCGTGGTTGAACTGGGCACAGGCGGTGACGGCCCCTGCGGCGATGAGCAGGGCGGCTAAGGCCCAGCGCCGGTGTGGATCAGGTTTCATGCGTTTTTTGGGCAGGTGCTGAGGGGGCTTTGCTGACCTGGGCCGGTGCTTGCGCCGGCCCTTGGGTCAGGGCGGTGTGCATCATGCCCATCAAATAGGGTTCGGCTTGCGCAGGCACACCGGGCGTGAGTACCAGGTGCTGCATGACGTTGGACTGCTGGATGCCGGCCATACCGTGCAGGGCCGACCAAATGAAAAGGGCTTGCAGCTCCGCTTGGGCCAACAGGGCCAGCATGTCGCTTTGTGGGGCGCTGGCGCGTTGTTGCAATTGCTGCAGCAACTGGTTTCGCAACAAGTCAAAAGCATGCACCGCATGGCGTACCAGTTCGGGATGGGCCGCAGGTTCAGGCCAAGGAGTGCCAAACATCAAGCGGTATTCAAGGGGATGCTGAGCGGCGTAGCGCATGTAGGCCTCGCCCATGCCCAGCAGCGCATCCGAGGTGTGCGCTTGGGACGCTTGGTCCAGATGGTTGGCGAAATCCTCAAAGCAGCGCTGCATGATGGCCGCGAGCAAGTGGTCGCGGCTGGGGTAGTGCCGGTAGGGGGCTTGGTGTGAAACCCCCAGTTTTCGGGCGACGTCGCGCAGGCTCAAGCCCTCTGTGCCTTTTTCTGCAATCACTTCTCGGGCCGCCTGAATACAGGCCTCTTTCAGGTCCAGCTCGTGAATGGTTTTGACCATATTGCCTTTGACTGGGGTTGAAGTTGACAGTGTCAACAGTTTACGTGATACTTGTTGACGGTGTCAACTTGTGGGGGAGATCATGTCATTTATTGAGGCGTTACAGCGCTTGGCCGATTCGGCCTTGGGCTGGCCCGGACTGAGTACGGCGCAAAAAACTTTGTGTGTTTACGCGCTGTTGATGGCAGCCTTGCTGCTGCCGACTTATGCCTTGTCGTGGATCGATCTGCGCACGTTACGCGAGGTGGGCATCTGGGCCAAACCCATGAAGTTCATGGCCGGCACGGCGCTGTTTGCCTTGACCACGGTGTGGCTGAGCACCTTGGTGCCTGGCCAGGTGGGGCATGACCCCAGTTTTCCGTGGATCGCGGCATTGATCATCGTCACCTCCTTGTTTGAGGTGGTCTACATCACCGTCCAAGCGGCCAAAGGCGAAGGCTCACACTACAACACCACGGACCCGCTGCGAGCCATGATGTTTGGGCTGATGGCTCTGGCGGCGGTGGGTTTGGTGGCATCCCAAGCCTGGCTGGCGTGGGTGATCTGGAAAGCCATGGGGCCAGCGGTGCTCACGCCCACCACTTGGGCAGTACTTTGCGGTTTGGTCTTGACCTTTGTTTTATCCACGGTGAGTGGCTTCATGCTGGGGGGTAAACAGCCGCCAGCGGGTGTGGGCTGGCCGGTGGTGGGTTGGCACACTTGGCAAGACCTTCGGCCTGCGCATTTTTTGGCGGTGCATGCCCAGCAATTCATTCCACTGGCGGGCTTGCTGGCCGAACGGTTGATGGGTCAGGCCGCCATACCCGGTGTGATCGCTTTCACGCTCAGTTATTTGGCGGCATGGGTCGCCTTGAGTGTGATGGGCATGGCAGGCTGAGCCCCACTGCCCATTTGGCGGCCGGTGGGTCACATCACTTCGGTGCCAAGCGGATCGCGCCGTCCAATCGGATCACTTCGCCGTTGAGCATGTCGTTTTCGATGATGTGTTTGGCCAATTTTGCGTAGTCCTGTGGGGTGCCCAAGCGGCTAGGGAAGGGCACGCCTGCGGCCAGCGCGTCTTGCACTTCTTGCGGCATGCCAAACAGCATGGGCGTGCCGAAGATGCCGGGGGCAATCGTCATGTTGCGGATGCCGTTGCGGGCCAGGTCGCGGGCAATGGGCAGGGTCATGCCCACCACGCCGCCTTTGGATGCGGCGTAAGCGGCTTGGCCGATTTGGCCGTCATAGGCCGCCACGCTCGCGGTGGAAATCAGCACGCCGCGCTCGCCTGTGGCCTCGGGCTCGTTTTTGCACATGGCTTCCGAGGCCAGGCGGATCATGTTGAAGGTGCCGACCAGGTTGACCATGATGGTCTTGGTGTAGACGGCCAGACTGTGTGCGCCGTTTTTACCCACCGTCTTTTCGGCCGGGGCGATACCTGCGCAGTTGACCAGGCCCATCAGTTTGCCCATGGACACGGCTTGGGCCACCACGGCTTGGCCGTCGGTCTCGTTGCTCACGTCGCATTTGACGAAGGCGCCACCCAGTTCCTTGGCAATCGCTTCGCCTTTTTCGGCCTGCATGTCGGCGATCACGACCTTGCCGCCGTTGGCTGCCAGCATGCGGGCTGTGCCTTCGCCCAAGCCCGATGCGCCGCCGGTGACGATAAAAACTTTTCCTTGAATGTCCATGTTTCGCTCCTGAATGTGGTTGACGTTACGTCAACGTCAATTATGCCCTCCAGGGGGCCTCAGAGCGCAGCGATAGGCGTCAGAAAAAGGGTTGAATGAGCGTGGGCACGAA
>JAKFXJ010000238.1 GCA_021731425.1 Limnohabitans sp.
ACCTCGATGACCTCGAGTCGGTCATGACCATGGGCTTTCGGGGTGAGGCGTTGGCCGCCATCAACTCGGTGTCCGAACTCACCCTGCTCTCGCGCATGGACGGCCAGGCCAACGCTTTTGCGCTGGACGGCCGCACCGGAGAAATTCGCCCCGCCGCCCGCGCCGTGGGCACCACAGTGGAGGTGAAAGAGCTGTTCTTCTCGACCCCCGCCCGCCGCAAGTTTTTGAAAAGCGACAGCACCGAGCTGGCGCATTGCATTGAAGCTGTGCGCCGCCACGCGCTGGCCCGTCCCGATGTGGGTTTTGCCATCTGGCACGAAGGCAAGCTGGTCGAGCAGTGGCGCGTGCACCCTGGCGCCGCGGGCTTGGCGCAACGCTTGGCCGATGTGCTGGGTGAAGAGTTTGTGGCGCAGTCCATCCCGGTCGAGTACCACGCTGGGCCGCTCAAAGTGATGGGCCGCGCAGGCCTGCCCGACGCCGCCCGCTCTCGCCCCGACCACCAATTTGCTTATGTGAACGGCCGTTTTGTGCGCGACAAAGTGGTCATGCACGGCGCCCGCAGCGCTTACGAAGACGTGCTGCACGGCCACAAACAACCGGCCTATGCCCTGTTCATGCAGATCGACCCCACGCTGGTCGATGTGAACGTGCACCCGACCAAGATCGAGGTGCGCTTTCGGGACAGCCGCGCCGTGCACCAAGCGGTGCGCCACGCACTCGAAAACGCCCTGGCCGCGCCCCGTTCGCAAAACCTGTCAGATGCGCCCAACGACGCAGCCAACGACTTGGCGCTGAAAAACGGCCCTGCCCCCAAAGCACTGCCCGAATCGGCCGCGTGGACCCAAGGCGGCATGGCGTTTGAGCGCCCGGGCCCTTCCAGCTTCAATGCCCCTGCCTACAAACCCGCCGATTTTGTGCGCCTCCGTGCCGATGGCGACCGCGCCATGGCAGACCTCAAGGCGCTGTGGAACCCACCCGAGCGCAGCGAAGACCTGAGCGCACAAGAGCGCCCTGCGCCCGCTTGGCCAGAAGCTGCCCGCCAGCCCACTGCACCCGCCGAAGCACCTGCCGAAACAAGCGCCAGCCCCACCGCCACATGGCCTGAGCCCGCCCGTTTGCCAGAAGGCGATTGGCCACTGGGCCGCGCTATAGCGCAGCTGCACGGTGTCTACATCTTGGCTGAAAACAAACAAGGTCTGGTGGTGGTGGACATGCACGCCGCCCACGAGCGCATCGTTTACGAGCGCCTGAAAAACCAGCTCAACGCTGCCGATGGCGAAGGTCCCCGCATCACCAGCCAACCCCTGCTGATCCCGGCCACCTTTGCCGCCACCCCTACCGAAGTGGCCACCGCCGAGGCCTGCGCCGAGGCGTTGGAACAGCTCGGCCTGGAAATTTCGCCCCTGTCGGCCAAGACCTTGGCTGTGCGTGCCGTGCCCACAAGCCTGGCCCAAGGCGATGCGGTGGAGCTGGCCCGCAGCGTGCTGGCCGAGTTGGCCCAGCACGATGCCAGCACGGTGGTGCAACGGGCCCAAAACGAGATCCTGGCAACCATGGCCTGTCACGGCGCAGTGCGTGCGAACCGCCGCTTGACCCTCGATGAAATGAACGGTCTGCTGCGTCAAATGGAAGAGACCGAACGCTCCGACCAGTGCAACCACGGTCGCCCCACCTGGCGTCAGATGTCCATGCGGGATCTGGATGCGCTGTTTTTGCGGGGTCGTTGATGCGGTACTTGAGCGACTTTAAATCCGAGCCATGTGAGCCCGCCGCGCGGTCTCGCTCATACTCGCTTCGCTCGCCAAATCGCGAGCTCCGCGCGGCGGGCTCCCCTGGCTCTGCCTCTGTGGTGATGCGCTCAAAAACACTGACAGCTTTGAATAACCACTCAGCGCTGGGCGAGGCCGGTGCCCGGACCGCCCGATTTGGCGAGCAAAGCGAGTATGAGGGCAGCCGTAATGCGGCAGTGGCATGGCGCTCAAAAACCCTCGCGGCTTTGATTGACCACTCAGCGCTGGGCGGGGCCGGTGTGCGGACTGCCCGATTTGGCGAGCGAAGCGAGTATGAGGGCAGCCGTACACCGGCCTCGCCCAGCGCGTTCCTCAAAGAAAACCGCATCCACGCAGAGCCCAACGGCGCATGCTCGGATTAAAGCGAAATAACAGCATGACGCCCAAACTCATCGTCCTGCTCCTGGCCCTGCTGCTCGGACTGCAACCCGTCACCACCGACCTGTATCTGCCCGCCCTGCCCGCCATCACCGAAGGCTTCGGGGCGGGAATGGGCCAGGCCCAACTCACCCTCACCGCCCTGCTGCTCGCCTTTGGCCTCTCGCAACTGGTCTGGGGCCCGCTGTCTGACCGCTTTGGCCGCAAACCCATCTTGCTCTGGGGCATGGGCGCTTATGTGCTGGCCTCGATCGCCTGCGCCTTTGCGCCCAACATGGCCTGGCTGGTGGCAGGCCGCGCCCTGCAAGGCGTGGCCATGGGCGCGGGTGTCATGGCCGCACGCGCCGTGGTGCGCGACCTGTATGCCCCGGCCCAAGGGGCCACGGTCATGTCGCAAGCCCTCACGGGCCTGGGCATCATCGCCTGCGCCTGTGCACCCATTGGAGGCATCCTGACCGACGCTTTGGGCTGGCGGGTGGCCCTGCTGATGCTGGCCGTGTTTGGGGCCATCACCTTCGGCCTGCTGCTGTGGCGCTTTGAGGAAACCCTGGCCCGACCCAACCCGAACGCCCTGAACTTGCGCAGCCTGCTGCAGGCCAACTGGTTCATCTTGCGCCACCACACCTTCCGCGCCTGGAACGCCCTGTCCACCGGTTCCTACATGGGCTTGTTCACGTTTTTGGCCTGTTCGGCTTTTGTCTTCACGCGCAGCATGGACTACAGCAAAACCGCCTACGGTTTTTTCATGCTCAGCATGTCGTTGTCCTACATCGTGGGCACCTTCTGGTGCCGCTGGATGCTGCGCCGCACCAGTGTGCACCGCGCGGTGGCTGTGGCGGCCATCTTGACCCTGTCGGGCGGCATCAGCATGGCCGCGCTGGCCTATGCAGGCCAAGGCCAAGGCCAAGACTGGTACGGCGCGGCCTGCGTCATGGGGCCGGTTTACCTCTTCATGTTGGGCCACGGCGTGCACCATTCCTGTGGGCAAAGCGGCGCGGTGGCGCCCTTCCCCGAAAAGGCTGGCACGGCTTCGGCACTCAACGGCTTTTTGATGATGCTGGGGGCTTTTTTCATGGGCAGCTGGCTGGGCACACAAATGCACGAGCCTGTCTTTGCGCTGGCCCACGGCCTGTTGCTGTGGAGCGTGGTCATTGCCCTGGTGGCCTGGACCCTGGTGCAGCGCC
>JAKFXJ010000344.1 GCA_021731425.1 Limnohabitans sp.
CTACCTTTACCACTAAGGTGCGCCCGCCTTGCGGAATGATCGCCTCCTCCGGAATCACCAAGGCGTTGTCACGCGAACCAAAGACCGCGTTCACGCGGGCAAACATGCCCGGGCGCAATTGCTGTTGGCGGTTGTCAATACAGCCGCGCACACCCACCGAGCGGCCATTGGCCTCGATCAAGGGGTCCACCGCCTGAACAATGGCGGAGAAGGGGCGGCCCGGCAAGGCGTCCACCGTCAGCTGGGCCTTTTGGCCAGCGCGGATCTTGGCCTGAAAACGTTCGGGCAAACGGAAGTCGAGCAACACGGCATCGATGTCTTCCACGTTGACCATGTCCGCGCCGTCTTTGAGGTAATCACCCACGTTGATTTGTTTGAGGCCAGTGATGCCGTCAAAAGGTGCCAGCACCTGCAAGCGCTGCAGCGTGGCTTGGGCCAGCGCCAATTTGGCGCGAGAGACCTCCAGGGCAGCTGCGCTCTCGTCAAGGGATCGCTGGCTGATGAAGTTTTGCGCCACCAGCTCCTGGTTGCGCTTGTGGTTGGCCTCGGCAATCGACAACTCGGCCCGGGCCTGCGCCACCTGAGCCTGCTGCAATTGGTCTTCGAACTGCACCATCAACTGGCCCTTGCGCACACGCTGGCCGTCGCTGAAAAGAATCTGTTTGACGCGACCACCGACTTCCGGGCGCAGCATCACCCCTTGACGTGAACGCAAACTGCCCACGGCCTGGGTCTCGTCCACCAAGGTCATGCTCTCGACCTTGGCGACCTCCACCGCAGGTGCCCGGCCTGCACCCGCAGGAGCAGCGCCAGGCGCACCACTGGCGGCACCCGCTGGGGCAGCTGCAGGACCGCCTGAGGTGGGAGAAGTGGCTGAACTGGGGGCAGCGCCTCCCGCGGGGGCCTTGTTTTGCCACCACCATGCAGCGCCAGCGGCCACGGAAATGCCCACCAGGGCCAGAACTGCGTATTTCTTCTTGTAAGCCATTCAGATTTCTCTCAGGTTGCATTCGCCAAGACTTCCGCAATGTAACAGTGCGCAAGCCATTTCCCTACGATGAGCAAGCCCTTGCAGCACACCCAAGCGCTGCAGCCGATCGGGACCCAAGTCGTGGGCACCAGGCTTGGGCAAGACAGATCAGCGACCCAAAGCTTTTTCTACGCCTTGATTGGCCAGGGCATCGGCCCGCTCGTTGCCCGGATCGCCGTTGTGGCCCTTTACCCAACGCCAGTCGATCTGGTGTCCCGAAGAGGACACCACACTGTCCAGTTTTTGCCACAAATCGGCATTTTTGACCGGCTGCTTGGCCGCCGTGCGCCAGCCTCGGGCTTTCCAGCCGTGGATCCACTCGGTGATGCCTTTGCACACATATTCGCTGTCCAGGTACAAGGTCACCTGGCAGGGGCGCTTGAGCGCCAGCAGGCCCTCAATGACGGCGGTCATCTCCATGCGGTTGTTGGTGGTGTTCAATTCGCCGCCAAACAGTTCTTGAACGTGTTGGCCCGACTGCAGGCGAACGCCCCAGCCACCGGGGCCAGGGTTGCCCTTGCAGGCACCATCGGTATGAATTTCAACGTGGGTCAAATGCGTCTTTCTCGGCCGGAGAGTGGCCCATGAAGGTATCGGAGCGGGCCACAGGCGCGGGCGCAGCAGCGGGCGATCGTACCTTGCGCCATTGACGCGCTGGTAGCCAGTGCCCCCCGGGCACACGTTTGGTGGCCATCAAGAGGTAAACACCCCCCAAAATCGGCCACCAGCGCTCACCGGCACGCTCCATCCAGCCCAGACGCTGCAGCCAGCGTTCGCTAGACAGGGCCGGGGTCCAGCCCCAAAAGCGGCTGACCTGAACTTCAAAGCCCAGCAGCCGCAACCAATCGCGCAAGCGCCGGTACGCGATCAGGCTCTGCATCGAAGCCTCCCCGACACGACGCGAACCGCCGAGCTGCGTTTGCCAGCCCCACAAACTCATGGGGTTCAGGCCGGTGATCAGCAACTGGCCCTCGGGAATCAGCACCCGTTCGACCTCGCGCAAACAGGCATGCGGATCGGCCGAGCGCTCCAGCGTGTGCGGCAAAACCACCAAGTCCAGACTTTCGGCCTGCCAAGGCCAAGCCCGACTGTCCAGCCAGACATCGGAGTCGATGGGTGCAGGGATGTCCGCTTTGGGTGGCTGAGACGGGCTCAAGTCTCGGTCGTCTGGGGTGATTAAAGCCTTTTGAATATGAGGCCATTCGAACTCAGTGCCCGCTTGCCAGCGGTGAGGCATTCGGTTGTGGCGCAAGGCCTGGAGCTCGGGCCAGCCCAGCTGCACCGCGTGGTAGCCAAAGACATCGGCCAGCAACGCATCGGCCTGGGCTTGCTCCCAGGCCAACAAACCCGATGCCACCGGCTGACCCAGATGCGCCAGCCAGGCGGGCGGAGAGTGCAGGCTTTCTATAATTGGATGCTCCATGAAACTCATTGCCCTGCCCGCTTTCGCAGACAACTATATTTGGTTGTTGCACACCGATCGCCACGCCTTTGTGGTGGACCCCGGCGACAGTGCGCCTGTGCTGGCCTGGATGCAGGCGCACCCCGGTTTGCAGCTGGACACGATTCTAGTCACGCACCACCATGCCGATCACACGGGCGGCCTGGCCGAACTGGTGGCCCACACTGGCGCCAGGGTGATGGCACCCGCTCTGGAACAAATGCCCGTGCCTTCACAAGGCCTTCAACAAGGTGACGTGGTTGACTGGCACGGACTGACACTGCAGGTGCACGAAGTACCGGGCCACACCCTGGGCCATATCGCCTATTGGGCACAACCCAAGGACCAGGACCCGCTGCTTTTTTGTGGAGACACCTTGTTTTCGGGCGGATGTGGGCGATTGTTTGAAGGCACGCCAGCCCAAATGTTGGACTCGCTGGACCGATTGTCTGCCTTGCCAGGAGCAACCCGAGTATGCTGTGCCCACGAGTACACCTTGTCGAACCTGAAATTTGCACGGGCCGTCGAACCCGATAACGTGGAACTGCAAGCCTATTGGGCCCAGTGCACACAACTTCGCAGCCAAGCCCTGCCCACCTTGCCTGTGGCGCTGCACACCGAACGCGCCATCAACCCCTTTTTGCGCAGCCGCCTGCCCTCAGTGGCCACCCCCGTTCGCCAGCATGACCGCCTGGCCGTGGACGATGTGACCACCTTTGCAGCGCTGCGCCAATGGAAAAACGACTTCCGATGAATCTGAACTTCTTTGCCCCAGCCCGCCTCATTCGCCCCAGCTGGGTCTTGATGCTGGCCGCTGTGGTCTCTGGGTGTGCCACCTCGGTGCCCACCCCGCAGAC
>JAKFXJ010000153.1 GCA_021731425.1 Limnohabitans sp.
GGGGGCGCCCGCTTTGTCCTTTCCTTGCCCGACCGAGGGGTTGCCAGTGTCTTGCCAGTTGCTGGCCGCGCCCGGTCAGGACGAGCGCTTGCTCTCGCTGGCCTGTGCACTCGACACGTTCTGGGGCTGACGCACGGCTTGCAACTGGGCCCATAAAGGCCCCAAGTCCTTGGTTTGCGGCAGCGTCCCCACCAGCCCGATGAGTTGCTCGGCCTGCGCCACATCCCAGCCGCTGGCTTGCAGCAACTGAGCTGCTTTGGCCTTGACCTGTTCTGGGCTCAAGGGATTTTCTGGATCCCCCAGTACGTTGACCACCTTGCTGCTGTGGTGGCTGCCGTTGGCCATTTGCAGGTGCAGCCGTGCGCCAAAGCTTTGTGGGTAAGCCTGGTCTTGGGCTGGTCCACAGGCCAAAGTCACACGTTCGCGCAGCGCGGCGCAAGCCGGGTCTGCCAGGGCCGCTGGCCCGGTGGCCTCCAGCCCAAACGCCCCGTGGCGCAGGGGCCAGGCCACGCCATGCTGCAAACTGAACTTGCCTTGCAAAGCCGTTTGCGGATGAGGCTGGTCTGCAAACGACAGCGCCACGCCGTAGGTTTCCAGTCGAATGCTGGCGATCTGATCGGCGTCAACCCCTTGGGCGTGCAGCTGCAGCGCACACTCGATGGCGGGGTGCACATGCCTGCAAGCGGGCCAAGGCTTGAAGCTGACCTCGTGCACACGCCAGGCGCGCTCGGGTGGGGCTTGCAAAAGGGCTTGCGCCCGCGCTGCGTCCAGATTGCCGCCAGTGGCCTTCAACCAGCCCAGAGGTCCTTCCAAGATGGACAAAGGACCGGTCATGCCCGCTGCCGCCATGTCGGCGGCCACCAGGCCCGCTTGGGCGCTGTGGCCTGCCGCCATCTGCTTGGCCAGACCCGGCTCCAGGCGGCATTGCCAGACGCCCGCAGATTGCATACCGGCCAAAGCCAGTGCGTGTTGTGTCTGTGAGGCATCGAGCTTGAGCAAGCGGGCGCAAGCCATGGCGCTGGCAAAGACACCCGTTGTGGCGGTGCTGTACCACTGGGCGTAATGGGTCGGCCCACTGAGCAGCCCGAGCAAGATGGCGGTTTCGTAGCCCACCACCAATGCATCAAGCAAAGCTTGCGGGCTGGCGTTTTCGCGCTGGGCGATGGCCAGCGCTGCCGGGATGACGGTGTCGCCCGGGTGCACCACGGCCTCGCGGTGCACATCGTCCATTTCGTGACAACTACCGAGAGTGCCATGCCAGCGGGCCGCTTCTGCAGCCTGCAAGCCGGGGTGACCGCACACCCAAATGGGGCCAGGCGCTTGCACCTGCGCCCATCGTTGCAGCACTGCACCCAGCTCGGTGGTTTGTCCCAAATGCGCACAGCCCAGCCAGTCGATCAGGTGCAGTGCGGCTCGCTCACGGTCAGCGCCATGCACAGGCCTGCGCAAAGCTGCCACCAGCCATTCGCTCCAGGGCGTTGGGGTGGCTTGGATCATCATTGGCCCTTGAAGCGGGGCGGCCTTTTTTCGTTGAACGCGAGCACGCCCTCGCGTCGGTCTTCGGTATCCACCAGTTGGTTGTAGGCCTCGATCTCAAACCGGTAAGCCGTGCGCAATTCCATCTGGCCGCCGTAGCGGATGGATTTCTTGACTTGCCGCACCGACAGCGGGGCATTGCGTGCGATGGTTTGCGCCGTGCTCAGGGCTTGACCCAAGAGATCTTCCGGTGCAACGGCTCGGTTGAGCAAGCCCCAGTCCAGCGCCTGCTGGGCATTGAAGGCTTGGCCTGTCAAGATGAGTTCCTTGGCTCTGCGCTCGCCAATCGCTCGGGGCAAGTTTTGTGTGCCACCCATGCCGGGCATGATGCCCAAGGTCACCTCAGGAAAAGCAAAGCGTGCGTTGCTGCTGGCGTAAATGAAGTCGCAACACAGGGCCAACTCCAGACCACCGCCATACGCGTGACCATTGATCGCCACGATCACGGGCAGCGGCAAATCCACCAAGGTCCAGCACATGCGTTCAAAGATTTCATGCTGGTGTGTCCATTGCGCACGGGTCATGCCGTTGCGCTCCTTCAGGTCGCCGCCTGCGCAGAAAATTTTTGGCCCTGCGCCAGTCAGCACCACGCAGCGAACGCCTTGTGAGTCGTCGCTCAGCTTTTGCCAAAGGTCCAGCAATTCCTGCCCCATGCGCGTGTTGATGGCGTTGCCGACATCGGGCCGGTTCAGTGTGACCTGCAGCACCCCATCTTCGTGGGATTGCAACAGGAGCGTTTCGAAGTCTTGCGAAAGGGCCATGGGCTTTGAATCGGACCGCTGTTCAATTGGGTGCGTATTGCTGTCCGCCATCCACATGCAGCACCGTGCCGCTCAGGTAACTGCACACGGGGGATGAACAATGGACGGCCAAACGGGCAATTTCGTCGGGTTCGGCCAAGCGGCCAAACGGCAATTTCTGGGTCATCTCCAACCAGCGCGAGGCATCACCCAGTTTGCTGGCCGCTTGTTGTTTGAGCACGCCTTCGATGCGGTCGCTGCGGGTGGGCGAGGGGTTGATGCCGAACACACGCACGCCCTTGCGCACGCTGCCTGCGCCAATGCCTTGGGTGAACGAGATCAGAGCGCCATTGGCTGCAGAGCCGCAAATGTATTCGTAACGTGGTGCCGCTCCGGCCATGCCGATGATGTTGCAAATCACACCACGGCCGCGTGATTCCATGGCCCCCAAATACAGCCGGGTGAGGTTGATGTAGCTGAACAGCTTGAGTTCCCAAGACGCACGCCAGACGTCTTCGGCAATGTCGTGGATGCTGCCACCCGGAATGGCGCCCGCGTTGTTGACCAGGATGTCTGCGGCCGGAAATAAGTTGAACAAGGCGCGGTCCGAGCCGGGCTGCGACAAATCGATTTCCGCGATCTCGGGTGCAAGCAAGCCCTCTTTGGCAAAAGCGGCCAAAGCGGCGTCCAGGTTGCGGCGCTGGCGTGACACCAGCACCGGCTTCGCACCTTCACGGGCAAAGTTCAGAGCGATGGCCAAGCCGATGCCTTTGGAGCCACCTGTGACGATGACTTGTTGTTGGTCGAGTTCGAGGTTCATGCAAAAGGCCTGCAATTGGGGCAAGTCAAGGGGCTTGCCCGGGTTTCAAAATCAAGACAGCGACAGGGGCTGCGCACCCTCATCAGGCGTTGGGTGCGGGCACCTGGGCGGTGTACCAGTCGGCAATCTGCCCGCCGGTCATGAAGCACACTTGGGGTGACTTCATCAGCAAGTCCAGCATGCGCTCGAAGCTCGCAA
>JAKFXJ010000205.1 GCA_021731425.1 Limnohabitans sp.
GCGGGGCTGGGGGCAGGATAGGTGTCGTTTGGCATCAAGGGCTGGGCCGATTCGGCGGGGATCACCGGGGCAGGAAGCATTGGTGAGGCAGGGCTGATTTTATTCGGCGCGGGGTACCATGGCGTTCTTGATGTGATGCACGAGGGTTTTAGACGAATGGAATTCCTGAAAAACTACTGGCCGATGTTGGCCTTGGCCCTTTGGTTTGGCTACAAATGGTGGAACGCCAGGCGTGTGGTGGCCCTGCTGCCTGCGTTGAGGCAGCAAGGCGCGACCTTGCTGGATGTGCGCTCGGTGGCCGAGTTTGCCAGCGCCAATGCCCCCGGTACGGTCAATATTCCGCTGCAGGAATTGGGTGCCCGGCTGGCTGAAATCCCGCGCAATACCCCTGTTGTGGTGGGCTGCGCCAGTGGTACGCGCAGCGGCATGGCCAAGATGCTGCTCAAAAAGAAGGGTTTTGCGCTGGTCTACAACATCGGGTCTTGGCCCAACTTCATGAAGTGATGTTGCGCGTGGGCCACCAAGGTCATTGGGGGGCTGAAATGCATTTGCTTACAATGTAAGCCTCTCAACTCCCAGGGCTCCGTCGAGCCCTATGTATGGAAATAGCGATACTTTTTGCCCTCATCTGTCTGAACGGGGTGTTTGCCATGTCCGAGATTGCCTTGGTCACGGCCCGCAAAGCCCGGCTTCAGAAACTCATCGATGAGGGCGACAGCGGCGCCGCAGCGGCTGTCAAATTGGGCGAAGACCCCACACGTTTTTTGTCCACCATTCAGATTGGCATCACCTCCATCGGTGTTTTGAACGGTATTGTGGGTGAGGCCGCTTTGGCCGCGCCCATGGCCATGTGGATGGTGTCTTTGGGCGTCCCCGATGCCTATGCCAGCTTTGCCGCCACCGGCATTGTGGTGCTGACGATCACTTACTTCTCGATTGTGGTGGGCGAGTTGGTGCCCAAGCGCATTGGCCAGTCTTACCCCGAGACCTTTGCCCGTCTGGTGGCCCGGCCCATCAACTTTTTGGCGCTGGCCACCAAACCCTTTGTGATTTTGTTGTCGGCGTCGACCCGTGCTTTGCTGCGCCTGATGGGCGTGAAAGAGACCAAGGGCACGCCGGTGACCGAGGAAGAAATTCACGCCATGCTGGTCGAAGGCACTTCGGCAGGTGTGATCGAGTCGCACGAGCACACCATGGTGCGCAACGTCTTCCGCTTGGACGACCGGCAAATCGGCTCGCTCATGGTGCCGCGTGCCGATATCGTGTGTCTGGACGTGGATGACTCCTTCGAGGACAACCTGCGCCACATCGAAGAGTCGGACCATGCCCGTTTTCCGGTGGTGCAGGGCGGCATCGAAAATATTTTGGGCGTGATCAACGCCCGCCAGTGGCTGGCGCGTGCCTTGAAAGACAAATCGCAGTCGCTGCGCGAACAAGCGCTGCAAGCGCCTTTGTATGTGCCCGAGACCATCACCGGCATGGAGTTGCTGGACAACTTCAGGTTGTCCGATGTGCACATGGCCTTTGTGATTGACGAGTACGGCGAGGTGCAGGGCATCATCACGCTGCAGGACCTGATCGAGGCGATCACGGGTGAATTCCAGCCGCGTGACCCCGAAACCTCTTGGGCGGTGCAGCGCGACGATGGCAGCTGGCTGCTGGATGGCCACATTCCTGTGCCCGAGTTGAAAGACCGTTTGGGCCTTGAAGAAGTGCCTGAAGAAGAGCGGGGCCGTTACCACACCCTGAGCGGGATGATCATGCTGCTGACCGGCACCTTGCCCAAGGTGGCCGATGCGGTGCATTGGGAAGGCTGGAAGCTGGAGATTGTGGACATGGATGGCCGCGCCATCGACAAGGTGCTGGCGGTGCGTTTGCCACCAGCCTTGGCTGATTCAGGCGACGAGTCAACGGCTGGCAACTGATCGGCTATCCAACAAAAAAAAGCACCTCATGCGAGGTGCTTTTTTTTGAGCTGAGGACGCTGCTTGGCAGCGTCAGTGTGGAATTTAAAATGGCGCGTCCTTGCGCTCCTCTTGGCTCGCATCAGCGCTATCAGCGGTGCCACTGTCCGAGGCCTCGGCTTCTGGGTTGTGGGTGTCGTCCGTGCGTTCGCGGCTCAAGGCGTCCACGGCGGTGCGCACATTGGCTTTGTCGCCCGCGCTGGCAAATTTGCTGTACTTGCCCAGAATGCTGACCAGCTGGCCATAAATGCGCGGCGCACCGGCCAGGCATTCTTTTTGTTCCAAAAAGTCAGACTCGCCCGTGAAGTTGCCGATCAGGCCACCGGCTTCGGTCACCAACAGCGAACCTGCAGCCACGTCCCAAGGCGACAAACCTGTTTCAAAGAAACCGTCGGTGAAGCCTGCGGCCACATAGGCCAGGTCGAGTGCAGCAGAACCCGGGCGGCGCAGGCCTGCGGTGCGCTGCATCACGTCGCCCATCATGCGCAGGTACTGGTTGAAGTTGTCGCCCTTGCGGAAGGGAAAACCTGTGGAGATGATGCATTCCTGCAAGCGGATGCGCTTGCTCACGCGCAGGCGGCGGTCGTTCATGAACGCGCCACGGCCTTTGGTGGCGGTGAACAGGTCGTTGCGGGTGGGGTCGTAAATGACGGCTTGCTCGATCTTGCCGCGCACTTGCAGGGCAATGCTCACGCAATAAACGGGGAAGCCGTGGATGAAGTTGGTCGTGCCGTCCAGGGGGTCGATGATCCAGATGTGGTCAGCGAGCGGATTGCCGAATTCGCGGCCCGACTCTTCGGCCAGGATGCCGTGGTCAGGGTAGGCGGTCAGCAGCGTCTCGATGATGATTTTTTCGCTGGCGTGGTCGACTTCGGTGACAAAGTCGTTGACCTGCTTTTGCGAGATGCGGACAGCTTCAACGTCGAGCGCAGCGCGGTTGATGATGGCGCCAGCGGCGCGTGCAGCCTTGATGGCCACGTTGAGCATGGGGTGGAGGTTGGACGACATGAATTGTGTGAAGAACGGGTGTAACGCACGCACGATCGCGGCGACAAGGGGTGGATTTTCTCATGAAAAGCGGGCTTGCCCGTCATTTCGGTATCACGGCAAGCTTTGGCACTGGCGGGTGAGCGCTGGCGAGCGTGGACAATCGGGGCATGAGTTTTTGGGCGCCACCGGGTCTAAAAAGCCAATGTCCGTCAGGGCCTGCTCCCAATGCGTGAGCATGCCCGCCAGCTGCTGTGCGTCGGCCTTGTCAGTGGGCGGCACCGCGTCCTGCACCGGAAAGC
>JAKFXJ010000313.1 GCA_021731425.1 Limnohabitans sp.
GGGCGCGGGTGATACCCACGTACATCAGGCGCCGCTCTTCTTGCAGGCGCAGCATGATGGCTTCTTGGCTGGCGCCCTCAGTGGTGTTGTCGTCGCCCAGCTTAAAAGGCAGCAGGCCCTCGTTAACACCCACAAAGGTCACATGCGGCCACTCCAGACCCTTGGAGGCGTGCAAGGTGGACAGGGTGACCACGTTCTGGTCTTTCTCGCGCTCGCTCAGCGTGGAAATCAGCGAGATGGTCTGCGCCACCTCGAGCAGGTTTTTGGTCTCGGTCGTTTCGGCCCCCGTGGCGTCTTCGATTTCGCCGCCGCAACGCCCGGCCATCCAGTCACAAAACTCCAGCACATTGGTCCAGCGGGCTGAGGCCACTTTTTCGTTGTCTTCGCCGTCGTACAGGTGCGACTCGTAACCAATCTCTTGGAGCCACGCCAGCAAAAACGCCAGCGCATCCGTTTTGCCCAAAGTTTGGCGGGCGCGGTGCTCCAGGTCGTTGATGTAGCGGCCAAACTCGTGCAGACCCGTCACGGCGCGGGCATTCACGGCGCTGGGCAGGCTGCCCGCAAACAGGGCCTCGAAGAGGCTCAGCTTGTATTGCGTGGCAAAGGTGCCCAGCTGGCCCAGTGTTTGGTGGCCAATGCCGCGTTTGGGGCTGGTGATGGCCCGCAAAAAGGCTGGGTCGTCGTCGTTGTTGATCCACAGGCGAAACCAAGCACACAGGTCCTTGATCTCGGCTTTGTCAAAAAAACTCTGCCCACCCGACACCTTGTAGGGAATGTTAGCGCGGCGTAGCGCCTGCTCAAAGGGGCGGGCCATGTGGTTGGCGCGGTAGAGGATGGCAAAGTCCTTGAATTCGCGGTGCGCGGACGGGTTGATCTGGCCCCCGCGAATCGATTGGATGCGAGCAATGGCCCGGTCGGCCTCGTGCTCTTCGTTCACGGCATCGACCACGCGCACCGGTTCGCCCTCACCCAGTTCCGAAAACAGCGTTTTGGGAAACAGCTTGGGGTTGGGCTGGATCACGTTGTTGGCCGCACGCAAGATGGCGCTGGTGGAGCGGTAGTTTTGCTCCAGCTTGATGACCTTCAGATTCGGAAAGTCCACGGGTAAACGCTTCAAGTTGTCGAGCGTCGCGCCGCGCCAGCCGTAAATCGACTGGTCGTCGTCACCCACCGCGGTGAAGCGGGCCCGCTCGCCCACCAGGTGCTTCAGCACCTCGTATTGGGTGGCGTTGGTGTCTTGGTATTCGTCCACCAGCACATGGCCCATCTTGGCCTGCCAGCGCTCGCGCACCTCGGGGTACTCGGCCAGCAGTTTCAGAGGCATGCCAATCAAGTCGTCAAAGTCCACGCTTTGGTAGGCCGTCAGCCGCTCTTGGTACAGCGCCATGATGTGTGCAATCACCCGGGCGTTGTCGTCTGGCGCTTGGGCCGCGGCCTGCTCGGCGTTTAGGCCCATGTTCTTCCACAGGCTGATGGTCCATTGCCACTGACGGGCGGTGGCCGCGTCGGTGGTGCCGCCGCAATCCTTGAGGATGCTGGTCACATCGTCCGCGTCCATGATACTGAACTGTGGTTTCAGGCCCAGCACCTGCCCGTCCTCGCGCATGATGCGTACACCCAAGGCGTGGAAGGTGCAGACCGTCACATCCTTGGCGGCCTTGCCAATCAAATCTTTGGCCCGCTCGCGCATCTCGGCTGCGGCCTTGTTGGTGAAAGTGATGGCCGCGATGCGCTTGGGCTCCAGCCCGGCTTCGATCAGGCGTCCGATTTTGTGCGTGATCACCCGCGTCTTGCCCGAACCCGCCCCGGCCAGCACCAGGCAGGGGCCGGAAACATAGTTCACGGCTTCGAGTTGGGCGTTGTTGAGTCCGGCTGACATGGGGTGGAGGGCGATCGGGGCAAAGCGGGCCATCATAGCGGTGTTGAGCTTAGCCACCCGCCCGGTGGCGCCATCATGGCCTGCGACGAACGCTGTGATGTGGCCTTGGCGCTGGCGTCGCCTGTCCGGGTTGCGACTGAATGCCACTGACTGCGACAGATGCGTCTACTGGTTTACCCCGACAATCGGAGCATGCTTGAAATTTTGCGTGTCACCTTCCCCTTCTTTGCCCTGGTCTTGTGCGGTTACCTGGCGGCGCGGCTGCGGCTCATGACTCTGGAGGCCATTCCTGGCCTGAATGGCTTTGTGTTGTTTTTTGCCCTGCCGTGCATGTTGTTCCGATTTGGGGCCGACACGCCGATTGCCCAGTTGCTCGATGCTGGGGTGTTTTTCACGTATTTGTTTTGCGCCTTGGTGATTGTGGCGTTCAGCATCGCCATCAGCCTCAATGCCCGCATCCGCTGGAACGATGCGTCTTTGGGGGCGTTGGTGGCGGCCTTTCCGAACACGGGCTTTATGGGTGTGCCCTTGTTGGTGGCATTGCTGGGGGCGCAGGCGGTGGGGCCAGCCATCGTGACCATCGTGGTCGATCTGGTGATCACCTCCTCGCTGTGTGTGGCCTTGTCGCGCATGGATGTGGCCGGGCAGCATGGTGCGGCGGTGGCCGCCCGCAAGGCGCTGGCCGGGGTGCTGCGCAACCCCATGCCCTGGGCCATCAGCCTGGGCGCCGCGTTTTCGTTCTGGAGCTTGGAGTTGATCGGCCCGGTAAACAAGACCGTGAGCCTGCTGGCCGATGCGGCTTCGCCTGTGGCGCTGTTCACCATCGGTGCGGTGCTGGCCCGCTCACAAATGCTGGCGCACGAGCGACCTGATGGGCCTTTGCGCAGCGCCGATTACCTGCCCATTGCGCTGATCAAGTTGGTGCTGCACCCGGTGCTGGTGCTGCTGGTCGGTTTGACAGCCATTCAGTGGGGTGTGCCGATTGAGCCCTTTGCCCTGCAGGTGATGGTGCTGGTCGCCGCTTTGCCCAGCGCCAGCAATGTGTCGCTGCTGGCCGAGCGATTGGGGGCGGACAACGGGCGCATTGCCCGCATCATTTTGGTGACCACGGCAGCGGCGTTCTTGACCTTCTCGGGGGCGGTGGCGTTTTTCAAGATGTGAACGCCGCCGATGGGGGCCAAGCGGGGCTCAGAAGGCTTCAGATGGCCTGAGGGTCCACGTCCACCAGCCAGCGGATCACGCCTTTGTGCTCGGGTTGGCTGCGCACTTGGTGCAAGACGCCATGCAAGTGCCACAGCATTTTTTGCAGCGCCATGCGGTTCGGGCTTTCCAACAACATTTGGGCGCGTTCCACATCGGCCACACGCTGC
>JAKFXJ010000128.1 GCA_021731425.1 Limnohabitans sp.
GCCATGGCCGATGCATCAATTACAGCCAATACAGGAATACCTAATTTAATCGACAAATCTGCTGCACTCGGATCTCCATCAAAAAGGCCCATCACCCCTTCGATGAGAATCAGATCTGCCTGCTTTGCTGCTTGGTACAAGCGGCGACGAACATCTTCTTCGCCATTGAGCCAAAGATCAAGGTTGTATACCTCATGACCGCTGGCCAGGGTGTGCCATAACGGATCCAGAAAATCCGGACCACATTTGAACACCCGCACCCGCATACCCTGCTTGGTCAATAGCCTGGCAAGGCCTGCAGTAACCGAGGTTTTACCCTGCCCGGAAGCAGGGGCTACGATCATCAGCGCAGGGCAGCGGATGCTTTGAGACATGAGCCCTTATTTTTGCGGGGCCCAAGTCAACCCCAGATAGAACGTGCGACCAGGCGTGGCATAGCCATTGGCCAGAACATAATTCTTGTCATTGAGGTTGTTGAGCTTGGCCAGCAATTTCCAGTCACGGTCAATTTGCTTACTGGCCGAAACGTTGATCAAGTTATATGAGGCCAGTCGGGTAGTGTTCGAGGCATTGTCAAAACGCTCTCCCACGTACTGCAACTCGCCTGCAACTCGCCAATCAGCAAGAGGCGCGTCAGCCGTCAACATGGCTTGATTACGCGCGCGGCGTGCGAGGACTTTTCCGGTATCCAGATTTTGGGGGGCCATCCAATCGACCGAGGCGCCAAGATTGACATTGCCAACCCGAGTTCCACCCGAAATCGTGGTCCCCGTCATGCGCGCATGACCCGTATTGCCATAGCATCCCGCGTATGCGCCGACACCGTTGATACATGTACCAGGGCCACTGACATAATTGATCAGATTGTCCACATCGTTGTGGTACACAACCACTGAAGCACGGTTTTCACCGGACAACCAGCGAAGTCCAATCTCATGGTTATTGGACGTCTCAGCCTTCAGATTAGATGTGCCATAAATGCTGAAGCGCTGGAACAACGTAGGTACGCGAAAGGCCGTGCCCGTTGAAGCTGTCGCTCTGAGCGTTGGGCTGATGGCGTATCCATAAGCAAGAGCGCTCGTAGACTTTCCACCAAATTCACTGTCTTCGTCATGACGTGCATTGGCTTGCAGCGAATGATCACCTAACTTGATACCGTATCCTAGGGCGACCGCATTTTGACTGCGATTTGTATTAGCGCTAGGACGAGTGCTCGAGTTCTGAAGCTCATCTTCTCTTCGCTCCAGGTCGGCAGTCAACAATCCTGAGGCCAGACGCAACTCATTGTGAAACAAATAGGTCGTAACCTGCGTTTCGAGGGTGTCCCGAATTTTGTGTAAACGGAGCGAGTGTTAATTCGTCGGCATCCTTTCCCCAAACTGGATGGTAAATCGGTTCAGCACGGGCTTCCAGTTTTGCACCGGCATCGTCCACTTCTTGGCGATGTTGTTCAACGCCAAATAAAACAGTTTCAACAACGCCTCGTCACTTGGGAAGGCACCACGGTTTTTCGTGATCTTGCGCAAACTCATGTTCACCGACTCGATGGCGTTGGTCGTGTAGATGATCCGCCTGACCTCCGGCGGGTAGTCGAAGAACGGCGTGATGCGCTCCCAATTCCTGCGCCACGATTGCACGATTGGCGGGTAGTCTGCCCCCCACTTTTGTTCAAACTCATCCAAGGCAGTGGTTGCCGCCTCTAGCGTCGCCGCCGCATAAACGGCTCGCAGATCCGCCGCAACCTCCTTGCGCATCTTCCAGCTCACGTAGTTCAAACTGTGGCGCACCATATGCACCACGCACAGCTGAACCGCCGTCTGCGGGTACACCGATTCGATCGCCTCGGGGAAACCCTTCAAGCCATCCACGCAGGCGATGAAGATGTCTTGCACGCCTCGGTTCTTCAGCTCCGTCACCACTTGCAGCCAGAACTTGGCACCCTCTGTTTGCGCAATCCACAAGCCCAGCAATTGCTTGTTGCCCGTCAAATCAATGCCCAGCGCCAAGTACACGGCTTTGACTTTGACGGCCCCAGCGTCTCTGGATTTGACGTGGATGCAGTCCAAGTAAACGATGGGGTACAGGGCATCCAAGGGGCGCGACTGCCAAGCTTTGGCTTCGTCCATCACGGCATCGGTGACGGTGGAGATCAGCGTGGGTGAGACCTCTGCGCCGTACATTTCTTCTAAGTGCGCTTGGATCTCACGCACCGTCATGCCACGGGCGTACAGCGACAGGATCTTGTCATCGAACCCCGTCCACCGTGTCTGGTGCTTGGGCACGATCTGCGGCTCAAAGCTGCCGTCTCGGTCACGGGGGATGTCGATGGGCAGTTCGCCAAATTCGCCCTTGAGCGTTTTCTTGCTCTTGCCGTTTCGGGTGTTGCCCTTGGGGTTGGAGACGGGTTCATTCTTGGCGTGCCCTAGGTGATCAGCCATCTCGGCTTCGAGGGCACGTTCGACCAATCGCTTGGTGAGTTGTTTGAGAAGCCCGTTTTCTCCGATGAGGTCTTCAGGCTTTTTGTAATCCGCCAACAGGCGGTCTATCAGTTCGTTGTTTACGGTCATTTCTCTTCCTTTGAAGATGGTGGCAGTTTCCTGCCATTAGACCGTTTACACAAAATCTAGGACACGCCCAAACCCGAATGTCAAAGCAGCGACAACGTCATCCGTTGTGGGTTGCGGTTTTTTTCTTTTCTTTGTCTTCTTGTCTCGCAAAATGCCGTCGATGGACGTTTTGGCATCTCCGGTAAAAGGATAATGTTGCGCCTGAGCATCGTCATACCAAGGATGCCCATGATGCCCAGCCGCTCCCGCAGGGGCATACCTCTGGGACATGACACGATGGATCGCATCCCTTAGATGCATCTCGACACACCCCAGCAGAGGGAACACCGTGGCTGAGATCGCATAATTCCAGGCATACGCGCGCCGTACCTCCTCATTGGTCGTCAGCTTGAGGAAGCTCCGGTACCGTGCGATCCGGGCCGGAGCCAGGAAATGGACGAGGTGGTTCTGGTTGTTGCCTGTCATCGATCTCTGTGCTAGACTTTACAGGAAGTCTGTGGATATCCCGCTCTCACCTCGCGTGATGATGGCTCCACGTGCAAATAGTCGGCGCCACCTTCGGGTGGCGTTCGGCTTTCTGGGCCTCGGTTTTGAACAAGATCAGGTCTCAATGTTGTCCTCTGTGAGCTTGCTCCCACACTCAGGACACACCGGTTTCATCTCCCGGAAG
>JAKFXJ010000133.1 GCA_021731425.1 Limnohabitans sp.
TTGCTGGGCAGTCTGCTGGGTTTGTTGGGCCTTTTGGGCAGTGGCTTTGCCGTTGGGGCCATGGGTTGGGCCTTTGTGTCGTTGGAATCCTTTTGGGGTGCATTGCCCACCGGCCAATACGGCATGGGCTGGGGCGCTGCCGTGGTCTTGCTCAGCCTGGTGATTTTGCTGGGGGCGGCGCTGGCCCGCTTGGGCGCGTTTCGGGGTGATGTGTTTGTGGCTGCCGCCGTGGTGCTGTGCAGCGCATTGCTGGCGCTGTTTGTGGTGTACCCGGTTCTGCGCTCTTTGGTGGCGGCTTGGGTGGACGACACCGGGGCCTATGCCTGGGGGCACTTGTTCGAGCGTGTGGCCACCGAGCGTGTTTGGGGCCTGGCTTGTGTGCAAGGGGAGGGGCGCTGCGGCGTGGCCTGGAACACCTTGTGGCTCGCCTTCATCACCGCCACCGGCACCACGATCATGGGCACTTTGCTGGCTTTGTGGGCCGAGCGGGGCGGCACTCGCTTGTCCAAACCCCTCAACATTTTGGCCATGCTGCCCATCATCACACCGCCGTTTGTGGTGGGGCTGGGGCTCATCTTGTTGTTTGGCCGTGCGGGTCTGTTCAACCAAGGCTTGGAGTGGGCCTTTGGCATTGAGCCGGGGCGCTGGTTTTATGGGGTGTTTGGCATCTGGCTGGCGCAGATGTTCGCCTTCACCCCCATCGCTTTCTTGATCATGCGCGGCGTGGTGCAGGGCGTGAGCCCCAGCATGGAAGAGGCTGCGCAGACCTTGCGTGCCAGCCGCATGAAAACCTTCTGGACGGTGACACTGCCCCTGCTCAAACCTGGGCTGGCCAATGCGTTCTTGGTGGGCTTCATCGAAAGCATGGCCGACTTTGGCAACCCCATCATCGTGGGCGGGCAATACGCGGTGCTGTCCACCGAAATATTTTTTGCCATCGTGGGTGCGGCGCTGGACCCGGGCATGGCCGCTGCGCTGGCGCTGGTGCTGACTGGCTTTGCGCTGGCGGTGTTTTTTGTGCAGCGCCGTGTGCTCTCGGGCAGCAGTTTCACCACCGTGTCGGGCAAGGGCGATGCGGGTGTGGCCATGGCTTTGCCGCCAGCGGTGTTGCGCGTGTGCCGCAGCGTGGCGGGACCTTGGCTCTTGTTCACCGTGGTGGTGTACTTGTTTGCGTTTGTGGGCGGCTTTGTGCAGACCTGGGGGCGCGACTTCACCTTCACGCTGGTGCACTTCAAAACCGCTTTTGATGTCCAAATGGGTGACTTTGGCTGGGTGTTTGCAGGCACAGCCTGGAAGTCGCTCTTCACCACGCTCAGCCTCTCGGCCATGGCCGCGCCCATCTGTGCGGGCTTGGGCTTGCTCATGGCCTGGGTGTTGGCCCGCACAGAGTTCCGGGGCAAGGCGGCGTTCGAGTTTTCTGCGCTGTTGACTTTTGCCATTCCGGGCACAGTGCTGGGCGTGAGTTACATCCTGGCCTTCAACGTGCCTCCGGTGGAACTGACGGGCACTGGCTTGGTCATTGTCTTGTGTTTTGTGTTTCGCAACTTGCCTGTGGGCGTGCGGGCGGGCACCGCAGCCTTCAAGCAACTCGACCGGTCGCTCGACGAAGCCTCGCAAATGCTGCGGGCGAGCACGCTGACCACGCTGCGCCGGGTGGTGCTGCCGCTGCTCAAGCCCGCGCTGGTGGCGGCGTTGGTCTATAGCTTTGTGCGTTCCATGACCACGGTGTCGGCGGTGATCTTTTTGGTCACGGCGAAGTACGAGCTGTCCACCACCTACATCATTGGCCGCGTGGGCAACGGCGACTACGGCGTGGCGCTGGCTTATTGCACGGTGCTCATGGTGCTCATGTCGCTCATCACTTGGGGCATTCAAAAGCTGGTGGGACAGCGGCAGCTGGGGCGGCGTGCTGCATCCAGATCGGCGGCTTGATACAAGGATTCAACACCATGGGCATTCAATTTAAACAAGTCACCAAACGTTATGGCGGGGCCAACTCGCCGCTTGTGGTGCAGGGCATCGACTTTGTGGTGCCCAAGGGGAGCCTCACCACCATCCTTGGGCCTTCGGGCTGCGGCAAAACCACCACCTTGCGCATGATTGCCGGGCTGGAAGCGCCCACAGGCGGGCAGATCGTGATCGACGGCGTGGACGTGACGCACCTGGGCCCGTCCGAGCGCAATGTGAGCATGGTGTTCCAAAGCTACGCGCTGTTTCCGCACATGAACGTGATCGGCAATGTGCGCTATGGCTTGGATGTGAGCGGTGTGCACAAAACCGAAGCCTTGGAGCGTGCCCAAAAAAGCCTGGCCTTGGTGGGGCTGGCGGGCTACGAAGAGCGCCTGCCCAGTGAACTGTCGGGCGGCCAGCAGCAGCGTGTGGCCCTGGCCCGCGCTTTGGTTCTGGAGCCCTCGGTTTTGCTCTTTGACGAGCCGCTGTCCAACTTGGACGCTCGCCTGCGCCGGTCCATGCGCGACGAGATCCGCCACCTGCAGCAGCGCTTGGGCCTGACGGTGGCCTATGTCACGCACGACCAAAGCGAGGCCTTGGCCGTGAGCGACCAGATCATCGTCATGGAAGCGGGGCGCATTGCCCAGGCGGGCACGCCGCAAGACCTGTACGAACGGCCCGCATCGGCTTTTGTGGCCGGGTTCATGGGGGAGGCGGTGCTTTTTGACGGCCAATCGCTCGATGATGGTTCGGTGCAGGTGGGCCCTCTGCGCTTGTTGCCACGCCATGTCGTGGCCCCAGGTGCGGTGCGTGCGGCGGTGCGGCCAGAGGCTTGGCTGGTCGGGCGCGAACTTTCAGGCGGGGAAAGATTGTCGGGCAGCTTGTCTGCACAACTCCAGCAATGGTCTTACCTGGGCAGCTTTGTGGAGCTGACCTTTACCACCGAGTTGGGTCCGGTGTTTGTGGTCTCGCCCGAGGTCGAGCGCGATTGGCGCATTGGCCAGGTGCTGGCCCTGAGTTTGCCGGGGCGAGGTGTTTCGGTGGTGTCGGTTTGAAAGAAAGTGCATTCATGAGCCAAGACGTGGTGTTCGATTTGGGCGGTGTGGTGTTCCGCTGGCAGCCCTTGGTGCTGCTGCAAGAGCTGTTCCCTTCGCAAGTTCGCAATGAGGCCCAAGCCCGCGAATGGGCGAGCCAGATTTTTCAGACCTTTCACCCCGAGGCCGACTGGGCGCTGTTTGATTTGGGTCGCATCGAGCCCGAGCCGCTGGCCCAACGCAT
>JAKFXJ010000187.1 GCA_021731425.1 Limnohabitans sp.
ACCCGCAGCACTGTTGTGATTCACGCAGCTTTTGCCCGAACCCCGCGTGACCGGGCTCCAGCCCACCCACAGCGCATGCCGCGCACGCGTGAGCGCCACGTACCAAAGGCGCAGGTCTTCACGCAGGCGGTCGTGATCAGCCAGCTTCGTGTCGTCCTTGTCAAAGTCCAGCGTCCAATGCCGCTCGCCCTCGCCGTCATCGCGCTGCAACACCGGGGTTTTGTGGGCTTCCATCATGCGGTGGCTGTGCGCAAAGGGCAGGCACACCACTGGGTACTCCAGGCCTTTGCTGGCATGGATGGTGATGACCTTGACCAGGTCTTCGTCGCTCTCCAGCCGCACCGTCTGTTCTTCGCTGTCGCCTGCGCCCCCCAACTTGACCTCCTCGATTTGCTGGGCCAGCCAGCGGATCAGAGCTTGCTCGCCGTCCAGCTGGCTGCTGGCGGTTTGCAGCAGTTCGGCCAGGTGCAGCACATTGGTCAGGCGCCGTTCGCCATCGCTCTGGCCACGCCAGCGCCCGGCCAGTTGCAACACATGCAAGGACTGGCGCAGCATGGCCAACACGCCCTGCCCTTGCCAAACCAAGCGCAGGTCACGCATCTGCTCGGCACGCTGGTCCAGCAACTCATCTTGAGTGGCCAGCTCGTACAACTCGGCCAGCGACAGGCCCACGGTGCGCGTGCCCAAAGCAGCACGCACGCGGCGCATGTTTTGGGGCTCGGCCACGCCGCGCAGCCACAGGCACAGGTCCTTCGCTTCGTCGGTGGCAAACACCGAGTCGCGGTCCGACAGGTAGACCGAGGCCACGCCACGCACACGCAAGGCGTCTCGCACAGCAGCGGCCTCTTTGCCTGTGCGCACCAGCACGGCGATGTCTTTGGGTTGCAGCGGCTTGTCGCCCCTTTCTTCATCCACAAAACGCGCTTGCGGGTCACCTAGCCATGCCACGATCTGCTCGGCGCACAGGGCCGACAGGTGCATCAGCGCATCACGCTGGCTGCGCAGTGTGGCATCGTGCACCACGGTCAGCGCTTCCACCTTGCCGTTATGGGTAGTTAACACCTCGTCGCGCCCCTTGGCGTTGACGGGCTGGAAAGGCAGTGGGTCTTCGACGCCTTGACGGTAGCCAAAGGCATCGTCAGAGATTTGGAACCAGCGGTTCACCACATCCACCACCGCTTGGGTGGATCGGAAGTTGGTGCCCAGCACATGGTGGCGGCCAGCGGTGGCGCGGCGGGCGGCCAAGTAGCTGTGGATGTCGGCACCGCGAAAACCATAGATCGATTGCTTGGGGTCCCCGATCAGCAGCAGCGCGGCATCTTGCCGGTTCTCGGCTGTGCGGTAAATGCGGTCAAAAATGCGGAACTGCAGCGGCGAGGTGTCCTGGAACTCGTCGATAAGTGCCACCGGAAACTGCTCGCGCAGGCGCTGCGCCAGACGCTCGCCCGACTCAAGGTCGGCCAGCGCCACATCCAGGCGCTGCAGCATGTCGGCAAAACCGAACAGGCCGCTGCGCCGCTTGAGCTCAGCCATGCGCTGCAGCACATGCGTGCGGGCGTGCAGGCGGGCGGCTTGTGCGGGGTCGGGCAAAGCTTGCAGCTCTGCCAACAGTTGCGCATAAGCCTGGCTTTCTGGCGGCAAATCCACCACATCGCCGTCTTTGCGGCACTCCAGAAGACCCTCAGGGGTAAAGCGGTTCCAGCCTTTGCCCATCGCGTCTTTCAGCGCCTTGAAATCGCCATCGCTTTGAGCCCAGGACTTCAGCGATTCAAGCCACTTTTGAGAACGGCCCACCTGCAACAAGCTCCCGTTCCAGCCATGTTTCTTGACCGCCAGCTGCCCCTCAATCCAACCCAACAAGCTGTCGGCCTTTTCCACCCAGCCCTGCTTGAGCGCCGCCAGTTGCGCATCGCGCTCGGCCATCGCCTCACCAAAAACATGTGCCAGCGTGCCAGGCGCGGCTTCGGCCAAAGGCACCGCAATCAGGGCACGCATGTCCTTGTCGAGCGCAGGCACGTCGCGCCAGACGCGCTGTACCTGCGCCACAAGCGGTGTGGCCATGGGGTAGAGCTGCTGACGCCAATAATCCTGCACGGCTTCGAGGCGCAGCGCGGCTTCGTCGCCCACCAGCTTTTCTTCAAACAAGCTGCCGCTGTCAAAGGCGTGCTCGCGCAGCATGCGCTGGCACCATGCGTCGATGGTGTAAACGGCCGCGTCGTCCATGGCCTGCGCGGCAAGCGCGAGCCGATACGCCGCTTGTTCGCGGGGCTCACCTTCGGGGTATTCGCTTTTGAGTTGATTCAGGAAGGCGTCGTCCGTTGGGGCGATGCCCCGGAACACCTGCGCCGCCTCGGTCAGGCGGGCGCGGATGCGATCTGACAGCTCACGCGTGGCGGCGCGGGTGAAGGTCATCACCAACACGTCTTGCGGCAGCATGGGGCGCACGGGTGCGGTGCCCGCATCGCCATGGCCCAGCACCAAGCGCACGTACAGCGCGGCAATCGTCCAGGTCTTGCCCGTGCCTGCGCTCGCCTCGATCAGGTGGCTGCCGCGCAGCGGAAAGCTGTGGGCGTTGAGGGCGTGTGCGGTGCTCATGCCTCTTCTCCCTCATCGCCTGCAGGCGCACCGGGCAAGGCCTCGACTTCGGCCTCTGCCGCCCAAGCTTTGAGCGGCGCATACACTGCCTGCGCCAGCCGATCCAGTGCGCCCGTGGCCAGCAAGTCTTGCACCGTGGGGTAGGTTCGGGCCAGCGCCGGGTCTTTGTCTTTTTCTGCGCTCTTGAAGTCGCTGCCTTCGTAGGCATCGGCCAGTGCATTGGTGTTTTCTTTGTCCTTGAGCCACTGCAAAGCCACATCGGGTGGCAAGGGCAGCGGCCAGCGCATGCCCTCGGCCCAGGTGGCCAGCAAAGTCTGCAACTGGGCGCGGGCGGCCTCAGGGTCTTGCGGTGGCACACGCACCACAGCGTTGCGGCCCACCACCACACAGCGTACTGATTGCCCCATGGCGGCAGCAGACAGCGACTGCAGCCAAATGTCGATGAGTTTTTCAGGTCTGGCCAAAGGTGTTTTGGGTTTGAGATCTGCCACGTCGTTGGCACGCAAACTCAAAAGCATTTGTCCGCCCTCACCCGACAGCACGCCGCCCAAAACGTCTTGCAAACTCACTTGCGGGTTTACCTGGTCAACCAGCACGCGCTCGGCAGCTTCGGGGTAGGCGC
>JAKFXJ010000081.1 GCA_021731425.1 Limnohabitans sp.
CCAGCACAAAGCCCAGGTGTTCGGAGTGAACGCCTTGTTTACCGGTGGGCACAAAGCAACCATCGGCCGGGCGCAGGAGCGTGGCCTCTTGCAGCGCTTCATTCACGATCTGGTTCCAGTCGTTTTGCAAAGCGGCAATGTCGATGCCCGTGCCGTTGGCCAGCGCGGCGGTTTCATGCGGGCTGCTGGCCCAAAATTCTTGGGTGTAGGGCAGCAGCTGGTCGATGGCCGCTTGCGCCTTGGCGTGCGACTTGTCGGTCCCGTCTCCCAGACGAACCAGCCAGTCGCGCGAATGGCGCAGGTGGTAGCGCACTTCCTTGAGCGACTTGGCGGCAATCGCGGCCAGTTGCGTGTCCTTGGAGCTTTGCAGCTGGTCCCAGACCAGCACCATCAGGCTGCTGTACAAAAAGTTGCGCGCCATGGTCATCGCGAAATCTCGGTCGCCTTGGGCGGTGGCCGACATCAAGGGCATGTGAGGCAATTCGCACAAGGTGTAGTTCTTGAAGTCGGGCACGTCGCGGAAATATGCCAGCGTGTCTTCGGTGGCACCGTTGCCTTGCAGCTCGGCCGCGTGCTGGTAAAGCATGCGGGCTTGGCCCACCAAGTCGAGGCTGTTGTTGGACAGCGCAATGTCTTCTTCGAGGATGGGGCCGTGGCCACACCATTCGGCGTTGCGCTGACCGAGGATCAGCGCGTTGTCGGCGAGGTGCAGGAGATAGTCAATGGGAGCATTCATAAGGGCACTCATCGCCGCTCACATGTGACCGACTTCGTCGGGGATCGCGTAAAAGGTCGGGTGGCGGTACACCTTGTCGCTGGCCGGATCGAAGAACTCGGGCTTGTCGTTCGGCTCACTCGCCGAGATGCTGGCCGAGGGGACGACCCAGATGCTCACGCCTTCTTGGCGGCGGGTGTAGACATCACGCGCCATTTGCAAAGCGTGCTCTGAATCCGAAGCGTGCAGGCTGCCGCAGTGCTTGTGTTCCAGGCCTTGCTTGGAGCGGACGAAGACCTCCCACAAAGGCCATTCTTTGAGTGCGGCGGTGCTCATGCTGCTTCCTTCATCTGACGTTGCTGTTGTTTTTGGGCGTGGGCCAGGGCCGCTTCGCGCACCCAGGCGCCGTCGTTCCAAGCCTTGACGCGGGCACCCAGGCGCTCTTTGTTGCAGGGGCCGTTGCCGTTGACGGTGGCCCAGAACTCGTCCCAGTCGATCTGGCCGTAGTCGTGGGCTTGGCGCTCTTCGTTCCATTTCAGGTCGGGGTCGGGCAGGGTCACGCCCAGCACCTTGGCTTGGGGTACGGTGGCGTCGACAAACTTCTGGCGCAGGTCGTCGTTGCTGATGCGCTTGATGCCCCAGCGCATGCCTTGTGCGCTGTTGGGGCTGTCGGCGTCTGGCGGGCCAAACATGGCCAAGCACTTCCACCACCAACGGTTCACGGCGTCTTGCACCATGGCTTTTTGTTCGGCTGTGCCTTGCATCATCACCAAGAGGGCTTCGTAGCCCTGGCGCTGGTGGAAGCTTTCTTCTTTGCACACCCGCACCATGGCGCGGGCGTAAGGGCCATAAGAGCAGCGGCACAGGGGCACCTGGTTCATGATGGCGGCGCCATCGACCAGCCAGCCGACCACGCCCACATCGGCCCAGTTGAGCGTGGGGTAGTTGAAGATGGAGCTGTACTTTGCTTTGCCGCTGTGCAGGGCGTCGAGCATCTGGTCGCGGCTGGTGCCCAGGGTTTCGGCGGCGCTGTAGAGGTACAGGCCGTGACCGGCTTCGTCTTGCACCTTGGCGATCAAAATCGTTTTGCGCTTCAGGCTGGGTGCGCGGCTGATCCAGTTGCCTTCGGGCAGCATGCCGACGATTTCGCTGTGGGCGTGCTGGCTAATCTGGCGCACCAGGGTCTTGCGGTAGGCCTCTGGCATCCACTCGCGGGGCTCGATGCGGCCATCGGCGTCGATGCGGGCATCAAAGGCCGCTTGAAAGGCCGCGTCTTGAGCGTTCAGGGCTTTGGGAACGGCCTTCAGACCGGCCGACTTGACGTCCTCGGTTCCGTCCGGGACGCTGAAAGATTGCGTGTACATGGGCTTCTCCTGCGCCAAACAGGATGGAATGATCGCGGCGCAGGTGCCAGTATAACCATTAACCGACCGTTCGGTCGGTTAATTTCAGTGCTTGGCGCTCAGGTATTTCCCTGATGAGCCTGGCGTGTGACGTCAATCGCCAAATTCAGAGCGGTGTCGCACAAAGCTTTTGGTGTTTCAGGAGGATTCAACCGCCCAGTTCTTGCCAGAGCCTCGCGCCAAGGCGGGTCCCACCACGTCCAGTGCCTTGCGGATCTGGTCCTTCAAAGTAAAGGGCGGGTTGATGACAAACATGCCGCTGGCCACCAGACCACCTTCGTCGCCGGGGCCCCGACCGATCGCCAAGGTGGCGTTGAGCCAAGGCTTTTGTGACTGGTTGGACAAGGTGCGAAGGCGTTTGGGCAGGTCGTGTGCCTCGGGGCGTGGGATGATGGGGTACCAGACTAGGTAAGTGCCCGTGGAAAAGCGTTTGAGGTATTCCTGAATGACGCTGGCGACCTTGCTGTAATCCGATTTGATTTCGTAGCTGGGGTCGATCAACACCATCGCCCGCTTGGAGCCGGTGGCCGATGGTGGTGGGGGCAGCAGCTTTTTGAGCGCCTCAAAGCCATCTTCGCGGCTGACGGTGACCGTGCGTCCGGCTTCGAGCTGCGCGATGTTGGACATCAAGGCTTTGCTGTCGGTGGGGTGCAACTCAAACAAGCGCAAGCGGTCGCGCGATGCGTGGCGCATCAGGCGTTGCATCAAAAAGGGCGAGCCGGGGTAAATCTTGGCTTGCCCGTTGGGGTTGAAGCTGGCGATTTGTTCTAGGTAGTCCTGCACGGGTTCAGGCAGGGTGTCGAGCTTTTCTGCGGCCTCCAAAAGCTTGAACAGGCCGTCCTCGGCTTCCGCCCCTTTTTGGGAGTAATCGCCATCGAGCCGATACAAACCGGCCCCAGCGTGGGTGTCAATAAGGGTGATGCCAGGCTCTTTTTGCATGAGGTGGCGCATAGTAGCGAGCAAGGTGATGTGTTTGAGCACATCGGCATGGTTGCCTGCGTGAAAAGCGTGTCGGTAACTGAACATGCGTCGATGGTAACCAATAACTTCTGCAAGTCCTTGATTTTTCGT
>JAKFXJ010000143.1 GCA_021731425.1 Limnohabitans sp.
CAACGAAAACAAGCTTGCATGACCGTGCCGTTTCGTCATCTGGCTGAACAAGCAGCGTTGGCCGTGACGTGTGCTGTTTTGTTTGTGTCCTTTTTTGTATTCAACGAATGGATTTTTTCATCGTTTCAGTACAGCGCAGGCATCAACTGGATTTTCCTGCCTGCAGGTTTTCGTGTGATTTTGGTCTTGACGATGGGCTTGCCCGGTGCCATCGGTCTGATGTTGGGCAGTTGGTACATCGACAGCGCGTCCTTGACGACCGCCACCTGGTTTTTCCCGTTCATCAATGGCGTGGTGTCTGGACTGACCCCTTGGCTGGTCATGAAGTACTTGATACGACAGGGCTGGCTGGCGCCCCAGTTGGGCCAAATGACCGCACCGAGGCTGCTGCAAATGACCCTTCTTTTTTCGGCTGCCAGCGCCATGAGCCACCAGCTGGTGTGGTGGTCACTTGAAAAACCCGATGCCAACATTTGGGTGGATGTGTGGCCCATGTTTGTGGGCAATGCCCTCGGTGCTTTGCTGATGCTTTACGGCATGAAGTTTGTGATCGACCGCTTGCACCAGCGTCAAAAGTCCACGCACTGAAGTTGCGGGGTCATGGCGCTTCAGACAGAAAAAGCGCTTGCAGGTCACTCAAAAAATCAAAGCCTTTTTCTGTCGGCCACACCCGGTGCAAGTCACGGCCAATCAAGCCCAGTTTTTCAGCCTCTTGCAGGCCTTTTTGAATGCTGGTCATGGCCAGGCCTGTGCGGTCCACGTAGTCGGCCAAATCAAAACCACCGCGCAAACGCAGCGCATTGAGCATGAACTCAAACGGCAAATCTTGGCGCGAGACCTCGGTGCTTTGCGTGACAGGCTCGCCTTTCATGGCCTGCTGCGTGTATAGCGCAGGTTCGCGGTAACGCACCTGCCGAAGCACGCGGTGCGCAAAGCTGAGTTTGCTGTGCGCCCCAGCGCCGATGCCCAAATAGTCGCCAAACTGCCAGTAGTTCAGGTTGTGGGCGCATTGGTGGCCCGGCTTGGCATAGGCTGACACTTCGTAGCGGTTGAGCCCCGCCAAGCCGGTCAGCTCGGTGATGCGGTCCATCATCTCGTAAGCCAAATCGTCTTCGGGCAAGGCGGGTGGGAACTTGGCGAACACCGTGTTCGGCTCGATCGTGAGGTGGTAAATCGAGATGTGTGGCGGCGCAAAGGCCAGCGCGGTCTGGATGTCTTGTGTCAAGCCTTCCAGCGTTTGGCCTGGCAAGGCGTACATCAGGTCGAGGTTGAAGGTGTCAAACACCTGCGCCGCTTCGGTCACGGCGGCCAAGGCCTGGTCACGGTCGTGCACACGGCCCAAGGCCTTCAGGTGCGCATTGTCAAAACTCTGCACCCCAATCGACAAACGGGTGATGCCCGCTTGGCGGAAGGCCTTGAAGCGGTCTTTCTCGAAGGTGCCGGGGTTGGCTTCCATGGTGATTTCGGCGTCTGGTGCCAAGCGCACACGGGCGCGGATGCCGCCCACCAAACGGTCAATCGCTTCAGGCGAAAACAGGCTGGGTGTGCCGCCACCCAAAAACACGGTCTGGATGCTGCGGCCCCAAATCAGGGGCAGGCTGGCTTCGAGGTCCGCAAACAGTGCGCTGATGTAGGCGTCTTGCGTCGACACCGGATCAGCGCCTTCGCGAAATTCATGCGAGTTGAAATCACAATACGGGCACTTCTTGATGCACCAAGGCAGGTGCACATAAAGCGACAAAGGCGGCAAGGCGTTCAGTTGCAGCACGCCGGGTCGCATAGCGTGGACCGGGTCCATCATGTCGCTCATGTCTGGCTCACGCGGCAGCGCCGTCCAGCCAGCGCTCACGCATCAATGCCAACATGGCTTGTGCGGCTCGGCCCCGGTGGCTGTTGGCATTTTTGACTTCAGGGGGCAACTCGGCAAAGGTCTTGCCAAATTCAGGCAAAAACATGACTGGATCAAAGCCAAAGCCGTTGCTACCCCGGCGCTCGGGGGTGATCTGCACCACCACGCGGCCCACCGCAACCAGAGGTTCCGGGTCGTCTGCGCTGCGCAAGGCCACCAAGGTGCTGACCATGGCGGCACGTCGGTTCGTGATGCCTTGCATTTGTTTCAGCAAAGCGCTCACATTGGTGTCGTCACCCTTGGGGTAGCCAAAACGGGTGGCGTAATAAGCCGTGTCCACACCCGGCTGACCGCCAAAGGCATCGACACACAAACCCGCATCGTCGGCCAGCGCAGGCATGCCGCTCAGCTGCGCCGCATGGCGGGCTTTGGCCAAGGCGTTTTCTACAAAGGTTTTGAAGGGCTCTGCCGCCTCGGGAATGTTCAGCTCAGACTGGCGCACCAGCGTCATGCCCAGCGGCGCAAACAGGGTTTGCAACTCGGCCAGTTTGCCCGCGTTGTTGGAGGCCAGAACGATTTTCATGAGCAGGGGCGGTGCTTATGCGCTGAAAGTCAGGGTTTGGGGTGCGTCGTGCGCTTGCTTTTGCAGCTGCACCAGCTGGGCAATGCCTTTTTCGGCCAGCGCCAGCATGCGGTCCATCTCCACGCGGGTGAAGGCCACGCCTTCGGCCGTGCCCTGCACTTCCACATAGTTGCCCGCGCCGGTCATGACCACGTTCATGTCGGTGTCACAAGCCGAGTCTTCGGGGTAATCCAAGTCCAGCAAAGCGGTGCCGTTTTTCAGGCCGACCGAGATGGCGGCCACGCGGTCGATGATGGGGGATTCGGTCAGTTTGCCAGTCTTCATCAGCCAGTTCACGGCGTCTTGCGCCGCCACAAAAGCGCCCGTGATGCTGGCGGTGCGGGTGCCGCCATCGGCTTGCAGCACGTCGCAATCGAGGTGGATGGTGCGCTCGCCCAATTTCTTGAGGTCAAACACGGCACGCAAGGACCGGCCAATCAGGCGCTGGATTTCTTGCGTGCGGCCGCTTTGTTTGCCGCGTGCTGCTTCTCGGTCGCCCCGGGTGTGGGTGGCGCGGGGCAGCATGCCGTATTCGGCCGTGACCCAGCCCTCACCGCTGCCTTTTTTGTGGCCCGGCACCTTTTCTTCGACCGAGGCGGTGCACAGCACACGGGTCTGGCCAAATTCGATCAGGACCGAGCCTTCGGCGTGCACGGTGTAACCACGGGTGATGCGCACAGGGCGCAGG
>JAKFXJ010000099.1 GCA_021731425.1 Limnohabitans sp.
GCATGATGGTTTTCATCAAGGACTGTTCTGCCATTTTCAGGTCGTAAGCCTGTTGCAAATTGAGCCACGACTGCGCGTCGCCCCCAAAGTAACGGGCCAATCGCAGCGCCGTATCGAGCGTGACACTGCGCCGCTCCAAAACGATGTCGTTCATGCGGCTGGGGGTGACATGCAGCGCCTTGGCCAAAGCATTCACGCTCATGCCCAATGGCTGCAAATAATCTTCACGCAAAATTTCTCCGGGATGAACCGGACGCATGCCGTTTTTCATGGTCAAACCCCGCTTTCAGTGGTAGTCCAAAATCTCAACACCCATCGGACCCTCGGCCGTCCAGGTGAAACAAATACGCCATTGATCATTCACCCGGATGCTGTGCTGACCGGCCCTGTCACCTGACAAGGCTTCCAACCGGTTGCCGGGCGGTGATCGCAAAAAATCAAGGGTCGCAGCACTGTCCAGCATCTGCAGTTTCCGTTCAGCCGCTGCCCGAATATTGGTAAGACGCCTGGCTTTTCCCGTCTCAAAGAGTCGGGCCGTATCCGAGCAGTTGAACGAAAGGATCATGTCATGATTTTATACCGTCAAACGGTAAGAGCACCTGACTCCCCCTTGACCCCATAGCAAGGATAATCAAGCCCTATTCAGCGAAAAACCCACATGCCCAGCCCCGCCTCGTTCAAAGTTTTGAGCCTCATCCCGCCGATGACGCAGCTCAACACGCCCTACCCGTCCACGGCCTACCTGACGGGTTTTTTGCGTTCGCGGGGTTTTGATGCGGGGCAAGAAGACTTGGCGCTGGCCACCGTGCTGGCCTTGCTGAACAATAAGGGGCTGACCGATTTGCGCGACACAGCGCTGACTTTGCCGGTCGAAGAACGCTCGGGGCCGGTGAACTTCTTTCTGGACCACTTCAACGATTACGCCGTCAGCATCGATCCGGTGATCGCGTTTTTGCAGGGTCGCGACAGCACGCTCAGCCACCGCATCGCAGGCCGTGGCTTTTTGCCAGAAGGCCCGCGCTTTGCCGCGCTCGATGCGTATGACGATGACGGCACAGGCGACCCGATTGGTTGGGCTTTTGGCGCACTGGGCCAAACCGACCGCGCCCGGCACCTGGCCACGCTGTATCTGAACGACTTGGCCGATGTGTTGCGCGATGCGGTGGACGAGGGCTTTGAGTTTGTGCGCTACGCCGAACGCCTGGCCGCCAGCCAGCCCAGCTTTGATGCGCTGGCCGAGGCCCTGGCCCAGCCGCCCAATTTGATCGACACCACGTTGGAGCGCCTGGCCTTGCAAGCCATTGAGCGGCACCAGCCCACATTGGTGCTGCTGTCTGTGCCCTTCCCCGGCTCGGTGTATGCGGCCTTTCGCATCGCCCAGTGCATCAAGAATGCTCACCCAAAGATCCGGATTGGCCTGGGCGGCGGCTTTGTGAACACCGAACTGCGTGAGCTCAAAGACGCCCGCGTGTTCGACCATGTGGATTTCGTGACCTTTGACGGCGGCGAGCGCCCCTTGCTCAGCCTCATCGAACACCTGCAAGGTCAGCGCAGCTTGCAGCGCCTGCAGCGCACCTTTGTGCGCAACGACGCAGGTCAGGTGCAGTACATCAATATGCAAGAGCCCGACATCCCGTTTGAAGAGGTGGGCACGGCCACTTGGGACGGTTTGCCACTGCACAAATACCTGTCGCTGCTCGACATGCTCAATCCGATGAACCGGCTGTGGAGCGACGGGCGCTGGAACAAACTCACCGTGGCGCACGGCTGCTACTGGAAAAAGTGCAGCTTTTGCGACGTGAGTCTGGACTACATCAGCCGCTACGAAACCGCTCAGGCCAGCACGCTGGTGGACCGCATCGAGCAAATCGTGGCCGAAACAGGCCAGACCGGCTTTCATTTTGTGGACGAGGCCGCGCCACCGAAAGCGCTCAAGGCCTTGGCCGAAGAACTGCTGCGCCGGGGCGTGCAAATTTCGTGGTGGGGCAACATCCGCTTTTAGAAAACCTTCACGCCCGAACTGTGCGACTTGCTGGCCCAAAGCGGCTGTATCGCCATGTCCGGGGGGCTCGAAGTGGCTTCTGACCGCTTGCTCAGCCTCATGAAAAAAGGCGTCTCGGTCGAGCAGGTGGCGCAGGTCACCAAAGGCTTTGCCGATGCGGGCGTGCTGGTGCACGCCTACCTGATGTACGGCTTTCCCACACAAACCGTTCAAGACACCGTGGACGCGCTCGAATACGTGCGCCAGCTGTTTGAAAACGGCTGCATCCACAGCGGCTTTTTCCACCGCTTTGTCTGCACCGTGCATTCACCCGTGGGCCAAAATCCCGAGGCCTATGGCGTGACCCTTTTGCCGCTGCCCGAGGGCACCTTTGCCAAAAACGATGTGGGCTTTGTCGACCCCACCCCCATGCCCCCGGGCGTGGACCACGACCTGCTGGGCCAAGGCCTGAAAAAAGCCATCTACAACTTCATGCATGGCGTGGGTGTGGAGAACGACGTACGCCAGTGGTTTGAGCTGCCCAAGGGTCAGTGCCCCAAAACCACCGTGCCACGCCACAAGATCGCCAAAGCGCTGGGTTGAAGCCACTGCTTAATTTTCAAGCATTGGCTGCCATGTCAACAGGCATGCGGGTCTCAGCGCTTGTTCATGGGCTTATCCACAGCTTGGCGCACAGTTGCGGGGGTAAAGCATAGAAGGCCGCAACACCCCCAAGAACTTCAGCGGCTGGCGGCCATCAAAGCGGCAAAGCCCACAAACACGCCGCCCGTGACGCGGTTGAAGTTTTTCATCACATGGTCGTGCTGTAAAAAGCGTGACAACTTGTGACCACTCAGGGCGTAGATCAGGTACCAACTGACCTCAATGACGGTGAAGGTGATCAACAAAACCGCAAACTGCAGGCCCGCAGGCCGATCGGCCTGGATGAACTGCGGGAAAAACGCCGCTGCAAACACAATGGCTTTGGGGTTGCTCGCCGCCACCGCCAGTCCCTGGCGATAAAAAGAGCCCGCACTGCGCTTGACCTTGCCCCCGAAAAACGTACTGCTTAGCTGATGGTTAAAAATCAGTTCAAGGAGAACGAGATGAGTGAAACGAGGAAACGGGCCAAGTACACGCTGGAATTCAAGATGGAGGCGGTCAGGCTG
>JAKFXJ010000264.1 GCA_021731425.1 Limnohabitans sp.
GCCCAGTCGCCCGGGCAGCTCAACCGCACAGCCCCGCACCGACCGCTTGATCGTGGTCGCACTCGACCCGGGCCACGGCGGGGAGGATCCAGGAGCCATTGGCCCCGGCGGCACCCGCGAAAAAGACGTGGTGCTCAAGATCGCCAAAATGCTGCGCGAACGCATCAACGCCAGCAGTGTGGGCGGAAGCCCCATGCGGGCTTTTTTGACACGCGACGCCGACTTTTTTGTGCCCCTGCATGTGCGTGTGCAAAAAGCCCAACGCGTGCAAGCGGACCTGTTGGTCAGCATCCACGCCGATGCTTTTTATACCCCCAGGCCACAAGGCGCGAGCGTGTTTGCGCTCAGCCAAGGTGGCGCCACCAGCGCCGCCGCCCGCTGGATGGCACAAAAAGAAAACAAGGCCGATGTGATCGGCGGCGTGAACCTGGGCGTGAAAGACAGCCAGGTGCAACGCGCCTTGCTCGACATGAGCACCGCCGCGCAAATCAAGGACAGTCTGACACTCGGCAACAGCTTGCTGCGCGAGATCGGCAGCGTGGGCAAGTTGCACAAACCCCGGGTTGAGCAAGCCGGCTTTGCTGTGCTCAAAGCCCCCGACATCCCCAGTGTGCTGGTGGAGACCGCCTTCATCAGCAACCCGGAAGAAGAAGAAAAACTGCGCAGTGAGGCCTACCAAAAGCAGCTGACCGATGCCCTGCTGCGCGGCATCTTGCAATACTTTTCCCGCAACCCGCCGCTGGCTCGCAACCGGGGGATTTGACTCGGCCCGTGATTTGGTCTGGGCTAAGGGCGAGATCCGCAGGCCTCAGCGTCTGGCAGTTCTGGCCAGTAAGCCGCGCTCAAACCGGGTTGTTTTGGCTCGTCAGAACATCCCGATCGAACTGCGCCATGGCCACCAGCGTCATGGGGTCGGTGGCCAACTGGGTGGCCAACTCGGGGCGCACCGTCACCGCATGGACACCCGCGGCCATCAAGCGAGAGAGCACATCGGCCGATTTGATGCTGGCCGCCAACAACTGCGGGCCGTTCGCTTGCACGGCCACGCAGGCGGCGACCAAGGCCCACACATCCCGCCCATCGGCCTGCAAGCGGCCCACATAGGGTGCCACGAAACTGGCCCCCTGGGCCTGCGCCCACAGCAGTTGCATCGGGTTGGACAAACCCGTGAGCAGCGTGGGTACACCCCAGGCCTGCACCTCGCGCAGCACGGCCAACCAATCGGGGTGGCAAGGCAGCTTGAAGGTCAGGCGCACCTGGGCTTGCTCAGCGGCGGGCAGCAAAGCCCCCAACCACTGCGCGGCTTCGGACACATCGGCGCGGGGCAGCTGCAGCATCAACTCGGGCAAACCGGCCTGGCCCGCCTGCGCCACCAGCTGCAAATAGCCGGGCAGGTTCACCGGCAAACCGGCTTGCATGACCAGCGTGGGGTTGGTGGTCACCCCTTGCACCGGCGGGCAGCCTGAGGGCACAGCCCATTGGCGGGCATCGGCGCTGTCGAGGTAGAGCTTCATGCGGCGTCCTGCTTGAGGAAGATGTCTTTGTCGGGGAAGAACTGGCTGTGCAGCGGCAGCAAGGCCCCGCCCAAGGCGCGGGCGTGTGCGCCCACCTGACCGGCCAGCAGTTGCGGCTGGTGCATGCCGTCAAAGCGGTATTGGGCCAGCGCCTCTTGGGTGGCGGCCATCAAGGCGCTCATGAGCGGTGCGCCCAAAGAGCCATCCATGACCACCGCATCCAGGTCCAGCAAGGCGGCCGAGCTGGCCACCGTCATGGCCAGGGCTTGGCTGGCTTGGGCAATCCAGGGGCCCGTGAATTCGGCGTAGTCGGCATGCAAGATGCCGTCTTGGTGGATCAGCAAAGGGTTGTGCCCAGCGGCCAGCAAGGCTTGCTCCAGCTGCCAGCCCGAGGCTTTTTGCAAGAGCTGCGGCGGCATGCCCATCTTGGGGTTCACGCTGGACGCCAGGCCCACGGGCAAGGAGCCGATCGCCCCTGCGTTGCCACGCTCGCCGTTCATGATGTGGCCCGACAGCACCAAACCGCCCCCAATGAAGGTGCCAACAAACACGTACAAAAAGCTGCGCACGCTGCGGCCATGGCCTTGCAGCAACTCGGCCACACAGGCGGCGGTGGTGTCTTTGGCAAACACCACGGGCAAATCGGTCAAGGCCTGCACACGCGCAGGCAGGTCAATGTCTTCCCAACGCGCCAATGCCGCTGCCGCTTGACCGCCCATCAGGTCGGCCCATTTGTGCAGGGACAGAGGGGCCGTCAGGCCCACACCCACGGTGCGAGCCCACAAATCACCCATGCGGCTTTGCAGCGTTTGAAGGCCCTCGGCCATCGAAGCAAAAAGCTGGTCCGGATCGGGGTAGTCGTACAGCACTTCTACACGCTCGACCGGTTGCCCAGTGAAATCGGCCACCAGCAACTCCAGATTGCGCCGCCCCACCTGAATGCCCACGCTGAACGCGCCTTGCGGGTTGAGCGACAGCGGCACCGAGGGCTGGCCGATCTTGCCGCGCACCCGGTCCTGTTTGACAAGCAAGCCGTCATCCAGCAAGCGACCCACGATGATGGCCACCGTTTGGGTGGACAACTGGGTCAGGCGGGCCAGATCGGCCTTGGGGATGGCCCCATGGTGGCGGATGGCCTGCAGGACGATGCGCTCGTTAAACTGGCGCATCCCGACGTGGTTGGAACCACGCATGGCGGATGTCGGGGAAGCGCTGTTCATGAAAATCGGGTGTGTGTGTTTGGAAAAAGTTAAAGCAGGATCACGCCTTTGCAGAACAAGGCGTTGCCATAGGCGGTGCCCTCGCCGCTTTGCACGATCAGGCTGGCCCCCTTGATTTTCTCGTAAAAGGCGTAGCGCTCCACAGCCTCTACTTGCTCAGGCTGGAAACCTTCGGCCACGACCAAATCGACCACCGATTGTTGGGCGGCTGTGCGGTGGCCTTCCTGGCTCTGGCACACACGCATGAAAGCGGCAGGTTGCGGCACATCCACCGCCAGCGGCAACACCGACAGCACGGCGCGGCTGACCCGCTCCAGGCCGTGACCGGGAATGCGCACCACGGGCTTGCCCTGGCTCAAAAAGTCGGCGGTGAAGTTCGCATCCACCACCGCCACCCATTCCCCGTGGCCCATGG
>JAKFXJ010000074.1 GCA_021731425.1 Limnohabitans sp.
CTTCAATACTGTGGAGAAAAATAATCCATCTCCCATTCACATGAGCTGAACATGCCAAAAGCCAAGAAAACTTGGAAAGAGAAAATGGTGACCAAGCCGCCTCACCATGTCGTGCTTGAAAAAGACTTCGCGGGAGTGAAAAGCGGCTCGAAACTGCACATCTCCAGCCCAAAGGAGATTGCGGATGAGCTGCGAAAAATTCGGTCGGGTGAAACGGTATCCCTGCAGCTATTTCGACAAAAAATTGCCCAAACACAAGCCTGTGATGCCACGTGTCCCGTGTCGACCTCTATTTTCCTGCGTATTGTGGCGGAGTTCGCTTGGGAGGAACACAACGAGAGAGGCGCCCCGCTGGCCGATTTGCCACCCTTTTGGCGAGTGGTGGACCCTGGCTCACCATTGTCAAAAAAACTCAGTTTCGACCCCGCTTGGATTGGCTTACAGCGGGATTTGGAGAAAGACTTCACGAAGACATACGCGATCGGAATTAAGAATTCCAAGTCTACGTTCGATGAAGGTCAGGACGCTTTCAAGCTGAGCAGCTGAATTTTTTGCCAATTCAGCTGCTTCAGGTTTTACTTCCTCGCTGGAGGTACATCTGTGCAAGAGCCATGCGCCACCTCCGCCGCCATGCCGATGCTTTCGCCCAGCGTGGGGTGTGGGTGGATGGTTTTGCCGATGTCCACTGCGTCTGCGCCCATCTCAATCGCCAGAGCGATCTCGCCAATCATGTCGCCCGCGTGCGTGCCCACCATGCCGCCGCCAAGAATCTTGCCGTGGCCGTGGGCCTCGGGTGAATCGTCAAAAAGCAGTTTGGTCACACCTTCATCGCGGCCGTTGGCAATAGCGCGGCCCGAGGCTGTCCAAGGGAACAAGCCCTTTTTCACCTTGATGCCTTGGGCTTTGGCTTGGTCTTCGGTCAAGCCCACCCATGCCACTTCGGGGTCGGTGTAGGCCACGCTCGGGATGACGCGGGCATTGAACGCCGCGGCTGCCAACTCTTTGTTGCCTTGCAGTTCACCCGCAATGACTTCGGCCGCCACGTGGGCTTCGTGCACCGCCTTGTGCGCCAACATGGGCTGGCCCACGATGTCGCCAATGGCGAAGATGTGCGGCACGTTGGTGCGCATTTGAATGTCGACGTTGATGAAGCCACGGTCGGTCACGGCCACGCCAGCTTTTTCAGCGGCAAGTTTTTTGCCATTGGGCGTGCGGCCCACGGCTTGCAACACGAGGTCATACACCTGCGGCGCGGGGGCTGTGCCACCGGGTTCAGCGCTCTCGAACGTGACCTCGATGCCTTCGGGCAAGGCGCGTGCGGACACGGTCTTGGTCTTGAGCATGATGTTGTCAAAGCGCTTGGCGTTCATCTTTTGCCAGACTTTGACCAAGTCGCGGTCAGCACCTTGCATTAGGCCGTCCATCATTTCCACCACGTCCAGGCGTGCGCCCAGCGTGCTGTAAACCGTGCCCATCTCTAGGCCGATGATGCCGCCGCCCAGAATCAGCATGCGTTTGGGCACTTCTTTGAGTTCCAAAGCGCCGGTGCTGTCGACCACGCGGGGGTCGTTGGGCATGAAAGGCAAACGCACAGCTTGCGAGCCTGCAGCGATGATGGCCTTCTTGAAGGCGATCACTTTTTTGCTGCCGTTTTGTTCTTGTGCAGTGCCGGTGGTCTCTGACACTTCGAGGTGGTTTGCACCCACGAACTGACCCAAGCCGCGCACGGTGGTGACCTTGCGCATTTTGGCCATGGCAGCCAAGCCGCCGGTGAGTTTGCCAATGACTTTTTCTTTATGGCCGCGCAGCTTGTCGATGTTGACGACAGGCTTGCCGAAGTCCACACCCAAGTCGGCCATGTGGCTGACTTCGTCCATGACGGCCGCGACGTGCAGCAGCGCTTTGGAAGGGATGCAACCCACGTTCAAACACACGCCGCCCAAAGTGGCGTAGCGCTCGACGATGACGACGTTCAAGCCGAGATCGGCCGCGCGGAACGCTGCCGAGTAACCGCCGGGACCACCGCCGAGCACGAGCACATCGCACTCGATGTCTGCAGAGCCGCCGAAGGATGAGGCTGTAGGTGCAGGGGCTGCAGCGACTGGAGCGGCGGGTGCTGCCGCTGAAACAGCTGGTGCGGGCGAAGCCACAGGTGCAGCGGGAGCCGCCGCAGCGCCCTCACCGTCCAGAACCAACACCACCGAGCCTTGCTTGACCTTGTCGCCGAGCTTGACTTTGAGTTCTTTGACCACGCCGCCGTGACTGCAAGGAATTTCCATGGAGGCTTTGTCGCTCTCCACAGTGATCAGGCTTTGGTCAGATTTGACGGTGTCGCCCACATTGACCATCAACTCGATCACGGTGACTTCGTCGAAGTCGCCAATGTCTGGAACTTGGATATCGATCAGTGCCATCTCAAGTCCTTCGATTTAGAGCAACACGCGACGGAAGTCGCTGAGGATTTGACCCAGGAACGCGTTGAAGCGTGCCGCTGCGGCGCCGTCGATGACGCGGTGGTCCCATGTCAGCGACAAAGGCAGCATCAGGCGGGGCACAAATTGCTTACCGTCCCAGACGGGTTCCATGGTGCTCTTGCACACACCCAAAATGGCCACTTCGGGCGCGTTGATGATGGGCGTGAAGTACTTGCCACCGATGCCGCCGAGGCTGGAGATGGTGAAAGTTGCCCCCGTCATTTCTGCGGGGCCAAGTTTGCCGTCACGGGCTTTCTTGGCCAGCTCACCCATTTCCTGGCTGATTTGCAAGACGCCTTTTTTGTCGCAATCGCGGATGACCGGGACCATCAAACCATTGGGCGTGTCGGCGGCAAAGCCGATATGCCAGTAGTTTTTGTAGACCAGTGCATCACCGTCGAGCGAGCTGTTAAACTCGGGGTATTTCTTGAGCGCGGCCACGCAGGCCTTGATCAAGAACGCCAGCATCGTGACTTTGACGCCCGACTTTTCGTTCTCTTTGTTGGTGGAGACGCGGAAAGCTTCGAGGTCGGTGATGTCGGCATCGTCGTGGTTGGTGACGGCCGGGATCATGATGGCGTTGCGCAGCAAATTCGCACCGCTGATCTTCTTGATGCGGCCCATCTCTTTGCGCTCGATGGGGCCGAACTTGGCAAAGTCGACCT
>JAKFXJ010000053.1 GCA_021731425.1 Limnohabitans sp.
CATCTCCACCATAAAGCGCTTGTCTTTCTGGAACTGTTGCAGGCTTTGCGGCGACTGGAAGCGCGGCATGCCGTCGATGTCACCCGCCAACAAGGCAGCCACTTGGGCGGCCGAATCGTTGATGAAGCGGAAGGTGACCTTCTTCACTTTGATGGCATTGGCATCACGAAAGCCATCCCACTTGGACAGGGTGATGGCCGAGCCCTTGGCCCAGTTGTCGAGTTTGTAGGGGCCTGTGCCCACGGGCTTGGTGGCCGCGTTGGCCGCGCTGTCCGGGTGCAAGATCACAGCAGTGTTTTCGCCCATGCGGAACAAGAAATTTCCGTCTGGGTTGGTCAGCACCAACACCACGGTGTGTGCGTCGGGGGTCGAGATGTGGGTGATGTTGTTGAACACCGCGCCTTTGGCCTTGTTGGTGCTCTTGGCGTCTTTGGCCCGCTCGAAGCTGAACTTGACAGCGGCCGAATCGAAGGGCGTGCCGTCTTGGAACTTCACACCCTTGCGCAGTTTGAAGGTGTAGGCCTTGCCGTCGGCGTCCATTTTCCAGCTCTCGGCCAGCAACGGGCTGATGCTGCCGTCCACATTGATTTTGGTCAGACCTTCGAGGATGTTGTAGTGCACCACTTCGCCAATGGCCGCAGCCGGGGCCATGGTCGGGTCCAGGCTGGTGGGCTCCAAGATCATGCCCAGCGTGACGGTGTCTTTGCGCGACTGAGCTTGCGCCTGCAAAGGCGCAGCCACCAAGGTGGCGACCAACACGGCCGCCGAGCTCAAAGCGAGGGTTCGGCGGGTCAAGGAAGAGGCGTTTTTCATGGGGACTCCTGTTGAAAAAATGAAGTCTGCTGGCCAGGAATGGCAGCCAGCAACTTGCGCGTGTACGGGTGCTCGGCATGCTGAAAAATCTGCTGCGCAGAACCGTTTTCTACCACACGGCCCGACTGCAGCACCAGCACATCGTCGCACATCAAGTTGACCACCGCCAGGTCGTGGCTGACGAACAAATAACTCAGGCCGTAGCGGTCTTGCAGGTCCATCATCAGGTTCAACACCTGCGCCTGCACCGACACGTCGAGCGCACTGACCGGCTCATCGGCCACGATCAATGCGGGCCGCGTGATCAAGGCGCGGGCAATGGCAATGCGCTGGCGTTGACCGCCCGAAAACTCGTGTGGATATTTGTCCAGGTCCGCCGTTCTGAGGCCGACTTCGCTCATTGCTAGAGCTGCCCTCTCGTGCCATTCGGATCGGCCACCCGACGCATATTGCAAAGTGCGTATCGGCTCGGTCACGATGGCCAGCACTTTTTGGCGCGGGTCCAGCGAGCCATACGGGTCCTGAAACACCATTTGAAAACCACTGCGCAACTGCCGCAGCGCAGGCCCGTGGGTCTGGTGTACGTCCACACCTTGGAACACCACCTGCCCCTCGGTGGGTGTGTCCAGCGCCATGACCAGCCGCGCCAGCGTGGACTTGCCAGAGCCTGACTCGCCCACGATGCCCAAACTTTTGCCCGGCTGCAGGGTGAAGCTCACGTCCGACAAAGCCTGCAACGCGCCTGCAGGTTGAAACAATCCCGCGCGGGGCAAGGCAAAGCGCCGCCCCAAGTGCTTCACCTCCAGCAGCGGCGCAGAAGTGGCGTTGTAGCTCATGGCAACCTCCAGCGCGGGCAACTGACCATGTGGAGCGCATCACCAGTGGTTTCGCGGTTGATGCTTTCAGCCGGTGGCGGTGTGTTGCGGCAATCCTCCACCGCCAAACTGCAGCGATCAGCAAACGCGCACCCCGCCGGAAAATCCATCAGCTCGGGCACGCTGCCGGGGATCGTGGTCAGGCGCGTGCCGCGTGCCAGCCCCAAACGTGGCCGCGCCGCAAACAGGCCCCGCGTGTAAGGGTGGGCCCGGTGCGCAAACAACTCGGGTGTGGCCGCGCTCTCGACCACCGCCCCGCCGTACATCACCATCACACGGTCCACCTGGTCCTGCATCAGGCCCAGGTCGTGGCTGATCAAAAGCAGGCCCATGCCGTCTTCGCGCACCAATTGCTTGATGAGCGCCAACACCTCTTTTTGCACCGTGACATCGAGCGCGGTGGTGGGCTCGTCGGCAATCAACAGGTCGGGGCTGCAGGCCAGCGCGATCGAGATCATCACGCGCTGGCGCTGCCCACCGGACAACTCGTGCGGATAGGCATCGAGCCGCTCTCGCGCCCGAGGCAGCTGCACGCGTTCGAGCAGTTGCAGGGCGCGGGCTTTGGCGTCGCTGGCGCTCATGTGTTGGTGCAGACGCAAGGGCTCAGCGATCTGCTTCAAGATCGGGTGCAAGGGGTTGAGCGCCGTCATCGGTTCCTGAAAAATCATCGCCATGCGGGCGCCGCGCAACTGGCACATCTGCGGCTCGGACAGGCCCACCAGCTCTTGGCCTTGGAGAGCAATCGAGCCGCTCACGCGAGCGCGTTCGGGCAACAATCCCATCAGGGCCAAAGCGGTGAGCGATTTACCGCTACCGCTCTCACCAATCAGGCCCACCGTCTGGCCCCGTTCCATCCGCCAAGACACACCGCGCAGGGCCTGTGCCCAGCCCCGGGCCGTGGGCAGGCTCACGCGCAAATCATCGACTTGCAGCAACGGCTTGGCGCTTGATCGATCGCTCATGTTCACCTTTGCCGCGCCAGCCGAGGGTCGAGCACATCGCGCAATCCATCGCCCAGCAAATTCAGCCCCAGCACCGCCAGCGCAATGGCCGCACCCGGGTACACCGCCAGCATGGGGGCTTGAAACATCTGCGACTGCGCTTCGTTGAGCATGCGGCCCCAGCTGGGTTGCGGCGGCTGCGTGCCCAGGCCCAAATAAGACAAAGCCGCCTCGGCCAGGATGGCGATGGCGAACTGGATGGTGGCTTGCACGATCAACACGCTGGCGATGTTGGGCAGCACATGTGTGAGTGTGATGGCCAGCGGGCCCTGACCTGCAGCGCGGGCTGTCAAGGTGTAGTCCCGCGCCCAAACCGCGTTGGCAGCGCCGCGCGAAATGCGGGAAACACCGGGATGTTGAAAATGCCAATGGCCACGATGCTCACCAC
>JAKFXJ010000009.1 GCA_021731425.1 Limnohabitans sp.
CTGAGGAGGTGTCGGGCACGGCGCAGGCGAGGGCGGATGAAGGTCATGGGCAGGTGGCGGGCTTTTGTGGCTGGATGACGACGACGGCCCTGGCCATCATGGGTTCAAAGGCCTTTGAGTTTGTCCAGTGCCGCGTGCAGGGTTTCGTCGGTTTTGGCAAAACAAAAGCGGATGACTTTTTGGTCAAAGCTGTTACCATAAAAGGCAGACAGGGGAATGGCGGCCACGCCAATCTCAGACGTGAGCCACTGGCAGAACTCGGCTTCGCTCAGATTTTTCTCGGGCACTTGCAGGCCCGAGATGTCCGCACACTGGAAATAGGTGCCTTCGCCGGGCAGCAGCTTGAAGTGGGTTTGCGCCAAGCCATGGCGAAACAGATCGCGCTTGCGCTGGTAAAACGCCGGCAATTCCAGGTAGGGCGCGGGGTCGGCCATGTAGCGGGCCAAGGCGTGCTGCATGGGGGTGTTCACGGTGAACACCATGAATTGGTGCACTTTGCGAAGCTCGGCCGTGTAGTCGGCCGGGGCCGCCACCGTGCCGACTTTCCAACCCGTCACATGGTAGGTCTTGCCAAAGCTCGAGACGATGAAGGCCCGTGCGGCCAGGCCATCAAAATGCGCGGCGCTCCAGTGCTGCAGCGGGGCGTAAACCATGTGCTCGTAGACCTCGTCGCTGATCAATACCACGTTGGTGGGGGCCAGGATCTCTTGCAGGGTGAGCATTTCCTCGCGTGTCCAAACCATGCCGCTCGGGTTGTGCGGGGTGTTGATCAGGATGGCGCGGGTGCGCGGGTTGATGGCAGCGCGGATGCGGTCAAAGTCGGGTCTGAAGCTGCCGGGCGTCAGGGGCACACGCACCACGCGGCCACCGGCCAATTCGATGTTGGGCACGTAGCTGTCGTAGCAGGGCTCCAGCACGATGACCTCGTCGCCTGGGTGCACGATGGCCAAGATGATGGACAAAATGGCCTGGGTGGCGCCTGCAGTGACGGTGATTTCTGTGGCCGGGTTGTAGCGGCGCCCATATAGTGCTTCGATTTTGGCGGCCACGGCTTCGCGCAGCGGGGCCACGCCAGGCATCGGCGGGTACTGGTTGATGCCTTCGCGCATGGCGCCGCCCACCAGCTCGGTCAGGCGAGGGTCACACGGAAAATCCGGAAAACCCTGGCCGAGGTTGACGGCTTTCTTTTCGGCAGCCAGGGCGGACATGACTGTGAAGATGGTGGTGCCCATGTGGGGCGCCTTGGAGATCAGAGCGGGGCTGCTGGTGTTCATGTGAAAGGACAAGAGGCAGGGTTCAAAGTTCGTAATCGGTCACGTGGCCGGTCATGGCCCGGGCGATCAGTGGGGCCGTGAGGCGGTCGCTCAGCAGTTCTGCAAACTGGTAGACAAATTGGCGCAAATAGGCGCCGCGTTTGAAGGCCACACGGGCCACGTTCATGCCCAACAACTGGCCCAAGGGGCGCACGGCCAGGTCTTTGACCGGGTCGTCTTGCACGGCCATTTCGGCCACGATGCCAATGCCCAGCCCCAAGCGCACATAGGTTTTGATCACGTCCGAGTCGATGGCTTCCAGAGCAATGCGGGGGGTGATTTTTTTGGCGGCAAAGGCTTGGTCAATGCGGCTGCGACCTGTGAAAGAAGGGTGGTAAGTGATGAGCGGTTCGTTGGCGATGTCTTCGAGCGAGAGGTGACTTTTGCTGGCCAAGGGATGGTCGAGCGGCAGCACCAACACGTGTTGCCATTCGTAGCAGGGCAGGGTCACCAAGTCTTCGTAAGCCGACAGGGATTCGGTGGCAATGCCGATTTCGGCCGTGTCGTCGAGCAGCATTTTGGCCACCTGGTCCGGGGCGCCCTGGTGCAGGCTGATGTTGACCTTGGGGTATTTCTCGCGCAGTTTGGCCACTGGCACAGGCAGTACATAACGCGCCTGGGTGTGGGTGGTGGCAATTGACAAGGTGCCGCTGTCCTGGGCGCTGTACTGCTCACCGATTTTTTTCAGGTTCCCCACCTCGCGCAGGATTTGCTCGATGCTGTGCAGCACATGCTGGCCGGGCTCGGTGATGCGTTTGAGGCGCTTGCCGTGGCGAGCAAAGATTTCGATGCCTAACTCTTCTTCGAGTTCGATGATGGCCTTGGACACGCCGGGCTGCGAGGTGTGCAGCGCTTTGGCAGTTTCGGTCAGGTTGAGGTTGCGGCGGGCAGCTTCTTGGACGAAACGAAATTGATGCAGGTTCATATGCTTATCGTTATATGGATGGCCTGCATTATGCTTTACATGTCTGATTAAACCCGTCCGGAGGCAATATCGGCCATGAGCGCGGTCATGGCCGGGTGTTCCCCAATGGCGGGCAAGAGTTCAAACGACATTTGTGGGTAGGCTTGGCGCAGGCCATGCACCAGCTCGGGCAAGTCTTCGCGAGCGTGTCGGCCCACCCCCAAAAACATGGGCACGATGCGCACATGGGTCACGTCTTGTTTCATCAGCGCTTCCACGGTGCTGGGCAGGTCGGGCTCCGTCAGCTCCAAAAAGGCCACGGCCACAGGCATGGTGGGTTGATGACCACGCATACGCTGGGCCACAGCATCGATGGGCAATCGCCACAGCGGATCGCGAGAGCCGTGAGCAAATAGGATCACGCCGGTTGTTTGAGTCATGGAATTTGTCACCGCCTTAAAACCATCCACCAAAAGGCCGCCAACGATACAGCGCTGTAAATGAGCGCAGGTGCGGCCGAGGTCAACAGCGGTTGCCAGTTTTGCAGATTGCCAATGAAACTGAACACGTTGTTGAGCAATGAAAAGCTGATGCCGGCCAGCACGCCTGCAAAAACGTGTCCAGCGATTTGTCCGGATCGGAAGTGCAAGTAGGCAAAAGGCAAGGCCAGGACCAGCATGACCAGGCAACTCAAAGGGTAGAACACTTTGCGCCAAAACTCGATTTCATAACGCTGGGCGTTTTGGTTGTTGGCGGACAAGTGGCGCATGTACCCAAACAGCTCCCAGGTGCTCATGCGGTCCGGGCTGAGCAGGGCGGCGGCGACCATGTCGGTGCTGATGCCGGTGGCCCAGGT